>JBAUJD010000066.1:0-3366 GCA_049683515.1 Thermosynechococcaceae cyanobacterium
CAAGAAGCCTTCTAAGGTTTCGGTTTTGGCTGCGATCGCAGGCTTCATCGGCGTGGGGCTACTGGTACTCGGCCCTGGAGCACGTTTGGACGGCATTGGTATTATTGCAGCGCTCGCGGGTGCTGGAGCCATGGGCCTAGGCACGGTGCTGGTCAAAAAATGGAAACCTCCCGTTTCCCTCATGGTTTTTACAGCTTGGCAGTTAACGGTTGGTGGACTGATGTTGCTACCCATTGCTCTGATCATTGAGGGGCCATTTGAGGAAGTTACCCGAACGAATCTATGGGGCTTCATCTATTTAGGTTGGATTGGCACTGGGTTGGCTTACGCACTTTGGTTCCGAGGAATTAATAAGTTAAGCCCCACGGCTGTTTCATATTTAGGGTTGCTCAGTCCCGTCGTTGCTACCCTGATTGGATATTTCTTTTTGCAAGAATCCTTTACGGGTATTCAACTGGCTGGGATTGCGGTTGTGTTAGGTAGTGTACTGGTTGGACAACGGGCGGGTTCATCTGAGTGACACTCATCTTCTACTGACGACTTGTTTAGAAAATTGACAATTTTACTTGGAGGCAACTCATTATTATGACTCAAGATATTCAGCGACTTAATCCCCCTGAGTTAGGTGATCCATCCCATTAGCCGCTAACTTTGTAAGTGACATCCATTCACTCTTACCTTCATGAATCACCTCACCCCAGAACAGATTATTGAGCGGCTCAACTGGCGCTATGCCACTAAAAAATTCAATCCAGACCAAAAAATCCCAGACGATGTTTGGCATGCTCTAGAGCAAAGCTTAGTACTCGCCCCCTCTTCATTTGGTCTACAGCCCTGGAAGTTTTTCGTCGTTCGTAATCCTGAGATACGGCAGCAGTTAGTAGAACCTTCTTGGGGACAAACCAAGGTCGCTGAGGCGTCGCACCTAGTCGTATTGGCAATTAAGACTGATATTAACGCTAGCGATGTTGATTCCTACATTGACCGCATTGCTGAAGTTCGCCAGATGCCGAAGGACAAACTAGAAGGCATGGAGAACATGATTAAAGGCTATCTAAAAGAGCCTCCTTTTCCGCTCCAGCCCGACAAATGGTCAGCTAAGCAGGTTTATCTGGCGCTGGGTTTCTTTCTCTACAGCGCTGCTATGCTCGGCATCGACACTTGCCCGATGGAAGGTTTTCTGCCCGATAAATTTGACGAAATATTGGGCCTGCCAGAGCAGGGCTACTCCGCCGTTGTCCTTTGCACAGCAGGATACCGGGCCGAAGATGATCGGACTGCCGATATGGCTAAGGTCCGATACGAAACCGAAAAGGTTGTGCAGTACATCGACTAGCCATTGGGAAAGTTTTATGGCCCATTACATCTGTGTTACCTGCGGAACGCAATTTGCGGACACATCTTCAGCGCCTGAACACTGTCCCATCTGTGAAGATGAGCGGCAGTACGTGGGGCACGACGGTCAGCAGTGGACCACCCTGCCTGAACTTAGCAAAGATCACCACAACTGCATTGATCAGCAAGAAGACGGGCTGTACGGAATCGGGACAGAACCGAAGTTTGCCATTGGTCAACGGGCGCTATTAATTCAGTCCGATCAAGGGAATGTTTTGTGGGACTGTATTAGCCTGATTGATGATCAAACGATTGAGCAAGTGGATAGGTTGGGAGGGGTGGATGCGATCGCAATTTCTCACCCACACTATTACGCATCAGCGGTCGAGTGGGCAAAAGCCTTTGATGCAACGGTCTACCTCCATGCAGCAGACCGCCAGTGGATGATGCGACCTGACCCGACTATCAAGTTTTGGCAGGGGAACACGCTAGAGCTTCAGAAAGAAATCACCTTAATCAAAGCGGGCGGTCACTTTGAGGGGGGCACCGTCTGTCATTTAGCATCGGGCACAGAGGGGCTAGGCACACTTCTGACCGGCGACGTGATTCAGGTGGTGGCTGATAAACGCTGGGTGAGCTTCATGTATAGCTATCCCAACCTAATTCCGCTGCCAGTCTCTAAAGTTAGGCAAATTGCCAAGGCTGTAGAGCCTTACGCATACGATCTCATCTACGGGGCTTGGTGGGATGAGATCGTTGCAACTGACGCGAAAAATTGTGTCAAACGCTCTGCTGAGCGTTACATCAAAGCGCTTGGAAACGTTGCTGAATGAATTGATGACTTACCAAGACTAAAATCGATTGTTCCCAGTGTAGATTCTGCTTTCACATGGACTCTGTTCACTTGAGTCCATGTGAAAAGTCCAATCAAATCTGATCTGGATCAACACCTAGCTCTCTGAGGCGATCCGCTAGCCGTTCCGCCCTGTGCCGTTCATGCTCTGCCTCAGTTGGAATCCATTCTCCTTCCGTGTCATACCATCGCAGCCAAGGACGAGTGATTCCGTCAAACTCACCCTCCCAGAGGCCGAGGCCAATTTCTAGATCTGAGAGCCAATATCTGAACTTGCTCACTGCTTGCTCCTGGTACTTGCCCTCAATCAGCTTGAAGACCCACAGCCGATCTTTATAGCGGTTGTAGACCACGCAGTAGGGAACCTTGAGGATTTCTTCATAGACCTGCCACTTAGTAGGGGTTCCATTTTGTTCACGCTTGATTTCGCCCAGGTCTGACATCGCGGTTCCCGGCGAAATTAGCTCTACGACAACAGTAGGCGAGACTTGCTCATCCCAAATCACATAGCTCATGCGTAAGTCCTTGCCTGCGTAGAGGCGAGGGACACCCGTTACGGCAAACCAGTCAGGTCGCTTATGCCATGTCGTGTTGTTGCGATCGTAGTAAAGGTTTAGATGGGTGCCTGTGAAGATCTGATCTTTAGCGACGGTAGTGAGCTTGAGAGTGGCGCTCAAGAGTTGGGGCTGTAGGTCATGAAATTCGTCAGGCAAACCTGGCTCCTCAGGGTCTTCGCTCGGCAGATTATACATCGTCGGCCAGTCTTTCTGAGGTTGAACGACAGAAAGATTGGGCTGTTGATCATAGGCTGGGCGAGCAGTGGTCATGATGACCTCACTGATGTTGTTGCCTTTATTGTAAAGGGCTGATTACTTCACTTTTTTGGGCATTGCCCCTAAACCCAGAGGCGTCAAGACCTTTGATTTTATTGACTGGACTGAATAGGATGCTTTTGCTGGAAACCGAATCAGAGATAAGCCTGCTGTTGTAGCCGCCTGATTGAGAAATTTATCTCTCTGAACACGACTAGGCTTGTTGTGGCTTTTATCGTCTAACTCAATGACAGCCTCGACCGATAGGGTATCTTTTGTGCAAAGCCTTTAGGGATGACAACGAACCTATAATGCCTGTTGAATAAGGTTCAATGCTCTCATGCCTCGTTGAAAATTGAGTCGTTT
>JBAUJD010000067.1:0-2662 GCA_049683515.1 Thermosynechococcaceae cyanobacterium
AATAGAGAAGAAGAAATTGTCATCAGTACGTGTCGTATTTAGAGCAGGCGGAAGACCCTATTAATTGTATCGGTACAGCCGTATACCCACAGAACAAAGCGTAAAATATCACGGTAAGCCTATAAAATTTCTTGAGCGCAGTCACTATGACCGAGACGATTTCAGACTTTGCAGAGGGCGATCGCATCCGAGTGACTGCTCTCCCCAGCTACGTCAAGACCGCAGAACCAATGCCAATGTTGCGCCCCCCCTCCGTCATTTCGCTGGGCGAAGAAGGAACGATTCTAAGTCGAGAACCGGGTGAATACTGGGCCATCCGTTTTGAACGAGGTGCCTTCTTGCTAGAGCGTCAATATTTTGAATCAGCCGCCATTGAGTCGTCCGAGGAGCATAGCCCAGATATAACGACGAAGGACGCCGAAAACCTCTAAAGGATACTGATCCGACAACAGCAAGGTTTAAATTTTGCCAGCTTCATGTCTGTTATGTCATGCCCAGAGTTGCGACATAGGACTGCTGATCAGCATTAAAGCTAAAGCGACTGATGATCGCTTCCACTGATTCAATCGACAGCGTATCAATAATGGTGGCCCGGTAGGTGATCGTGGGTAGGTCTGGCACCTCTACCGCACAATGCTCAGAGAGAAAGAAGATCTTCTGGACCGGTTTCAAATCGTAGGACACCTTGACCCCCAACTCCGGGCAGCCGAGAAACACATGGAACATTTCCATCTGTCGCCAGAACTGAAGGGTACTTCGCTTAAACTCAGGATGTAAAGTCATACATTGCCCCTGATTAAGTTTGCGTTAAATTTGCCTTATTATGCCCTTGGTAAGAGTGATATGCAACTTTCGATATCGATGTCCCATCAAAGCTAATCCTCTTTTATCATCGCTATGTCTGACAAAGAGAAGCATCCTGCACAGCGTAATCTAGAACCCGTCAGTCTGACCCCCATTGCTTATATTTGCTCCTGCTATCCCGAACGCTTCGGAATTCCTCGGCAGGCAGGCTTGGTCCCTTCTGCAACAGCCACTATTGCATTCACCCCTACAGAGTTCAATAAGCTGGCGCTCCGGGGCATTGAGAGCTTCTCCCATCTGTGGATTATCTTTCTCTTGCATCAGGGCTATGCAAAAACCAAACCACTGGTGCAGCCCCCTCGACTTGGCGGTAAAAAAACGATGGGGGTCTATGCAACTCGGAGTCCTAATCGGCCCAATCCGATTGGGTTAAGTGCGGTCCCACTAGAGCTGGTTGAATATAAATTGCAGGAGATTCTGCTACATATTCAAGGAGGTGATTTTTTAGATGGCACCCCAGTGCTCGATATTAAACCCTATGTGCCCTATGCAGATGCGATCGCAACCGCTACCACCACCTGGGCCACCGCAACAAACTTGTTACCCGTCATCTGGAGCCACCTTGCCGAAAGTACCTTGAACGCCAGTGCCATTAAGGTAGAGTGGTTACGCACCCTTGTTACAGAAACCATTGCCCAAGACCCACGCCCAGCCCACGAACGTGGTAAAGATGGCCGTTTGGGGCAGGAATGGAATATGCGGCTGGCCGGTTTGGACGTGTTTTGGCAGGTCGAAGCAGGAATTGCCACCGTCACTCGATTAGCTCAGGCTCTAGTAGAGTCGCCGAGCATCAACCCTAAAGGGTGATAAGGGTCACCGTAATTATCTTAAGATTCGCAGATATTTAAAGAGCGAAGAAGATAAGTCCGGCATACTGAAATGAGTCCTCAACTGCAATTGCAGATGACCCTCTGTATCAATCCACGGTGTTCCCACCCCCAGAATCACGATGAGCACCTGTTCTGTCAGAGCTGTGGTTCAGAGTTACTGCTGGAAGGACGCTATCGAGTCATAAAACAACGGGGCAAAGGCGGGTTTGGCACCACCTACGAAGTCAGCGATAGTCGTCGCCAAGCCTTCGGTCAGGGCAACAACGACGCAAAAATCCTCAAGGTTTTAACCGATAACCAGCCCAAACACGTCGAACTATTTCAGCGCGAGGCTTTTTTGCTCAGCCAGCTCCACCATGCTGGTATCCCTAACGTTGAAGATGGTGCCTACTTCACGCTCCATCCCCAAAACGGCATGGAGCCAATGCACTGCATTGTCATGGAAAAAATAGTGGGGCTAGATCTGCAGGACTACCTCAGAAAACGTGGACAACCCATTGATCAAAAGCTAGCGCTCCATTGGCTCACGCAGGTTGTTGAGATTTTACAGGTTCTGCACCAAAAGCATGTGCTCCATCGTGATATTAAGCCCTCTAATATTATGCTGAAAACAGATGGGAATCTAGCACTGGTAGACTTTGGCACCGCCCGCTCGTTAACAAACATTAGCGGTGACCCCAGCGGCCAGTTCGGCACGCGGGTGGTGTCATCATTTTATTCGCCTCGAGAGCAGATGCACGGTCAGGCCGTGGCCCAATCTGACTTTTTTGCACTCGGGCGCACGTTTGTCTATTTATTGACGAACCAAGAGCTAAATATTTTCTATGATGCAGCCACAGATGCTTTGAACTGGCACCAGGCCGCACCTGATGTCACGCCCGAATTTCGAGCATTTTTGAATCAGTTGATGAAACCCGCCGTTAATGAACGTCCAGCCAATGCCGCTGATATTTTAGAGCAGTTAAAGG
>JBAUJD010000068.1:0-2202 GCA_049683515.1 Thermosynechococcaceae cyanobacterium
GGCCAGGGATCTGCCTCTTCAGGATAAATAACCACTGGCACAAGGTTTGTTCGTTCAGACTCTGATTCTGATAGATCTTCCGTCAGATAAACGGCACTCATTGAAGCCCCGACCCCTTGAATGAGCAGGGAAATCTGTGACTGACAGAGCGCCACGAATTCGGGGCTGGCGGGCATCAACATTCAGACGGTTTTGACCTATCCCTACTTACTTACTCTAAACGATAGAACAGGGCTTATAGGTCTCTTCCTCTTCTTCCCCTCGCCATCTTGAATTCAAAGTGAACGCCTACAGCATCAAGGAACAACAAGAAATGTAGATTATCATGGAAGCAAAGCGCTAGGTGTAAAAACCGCAGATGAGTCAAGTTACCCCAGACAATGATCAACCGCCCCGCCGCCTGCTTGATGATTTAGCAAAACTGGCAACCATTGCACTGGCCGTGGTCGGTATTTTTGGAACCATCATAGGGGGTGTTGGCTACACCATCAATACGTCCATTGAGGCCAAAGTCCTGCCAGCCATTACCGAGAATAGAGTTGAAATTTCTAATGTTAATCAGCGTTTGAATGGCTTAGAGACGAGGATGAGCAACCTTGAATCAGGGCAGCAAAAAATCCTAGAACTATTGGCACAGCGGTAATCACATCGCCATGAAATTGCATCCCAATAGAAATAATGGCTATCCCTACAGCCATCGTTCTGCTTTGCGATTCGGGTCTATACTCCTGCTCTGTGCAACCTGACGACCTCAATTAGAGTCAGGAGAATATACTATGAGGCATTTCAATGATTCAACAGGTCACAGGACATCAACGATGATCGGTCAAGTATTAGATGGACGCTATCGCGTGGTACGCAATCTCGGTGAGGGTGGGTTTAGCAAAACCTTCCTCGCCGAAGACTCTCGCCGTCCCGGCAGTCCGATCTGTGTGGTGAAGCACCTCCAACCCGCCCGAACAGATGCTGATTTTCTAGACGTCGCTCGCCGCCTATTCCACAGTGAAGCCGAAGCACTAGAAAAGCTAGGACATTACGACCAGATTCCTAGGCTGCTGGCGTTTTTTGAAGAGAACCAAGAGTTTTACCTGATTCAAGAATTTGTCCCTGGCTCCTCCCTCGCCGAAGCACTTGCATCCGGTCAACCCTGGCCCGAAGCGAAGGTCCGTGTACTGCTCAAAGAACTATTAGAGACGCTATCGTTCATCCATCGGCTGGGGGTCATTCATCGAGATATCAAGCCTGAAAATATTATCTGCCGTCAGTCCGATCAAAAATATATCCTCGTAGATTTTGGCTCGGTCAAACAGGTGAGCAGCCAAACGCTCCTTCATAACGATCAGATGACCGGCACCGTCATTGTGGGAACTCCCGGCTACATGGCAGGGGAACAGGGACAGGGGAAACCTCGCCCCTGCAGTGATATCTATGCTCTCGGCGTGGTTGCTATCCAGGCACTCACAGGCTTTCATCCTTCACGGTTAAAAGAGGATGACGCCGGGGAGTTAATTTGGCAGTCCCAGGCCCATGTCAGTCCTCAGCTTGCCACCATTTTGACGCGGATGGTGCGCTACTATTTTAAGCTGCGCTACCAAAGTGCCGACGAGGTGCTGCAAGCATTAGGCGGTCGGTCAGAGCAGGCGACTGTGGTGCAGTCTGTGGACTCTCGTTCGCCTCAAAACTACCCTCAGCAACCACCCCAGCGCCCCCCCTATAACCCCACCACGGCCCGAACGCGGGTCGTGAGTCAGCCCCGTTTTGAAGAACTCTCGCCTAAGAGAAAGGGGTCGATTTGGCCTGCGATCGCAACATTCTCGCTGATTGGCATCCTCCTCGGAGCCGGAGCGGTGGTCCTCAATCCGCAACTGGCCTCTCAGATCATCCCTTTCTTTGACTTAATCACGGCCTCAGACAACGGCCCTGAACTCCTCGCTACCACCCAAGCGGCGGCGAATACCTTTGGCGACTTGGGCAAGGCCATCGAAGCTCTGCAAGATATTCCATCCACGAGTGCGGCCTACGGTGAAGCGCAACAGCAAATTCAACAGTGGCAAGGGCAGTGGCAAGACCAGCAGGCTCTGTTTGCCCAGGCTGAGGCTGCAGCCCAAACCAGCCGCTGGTATCAAGTTAGACAACGACTCTCCAGACTCCCCCAAAATCCCTATTGGAACCAGCGCAGCGGTAGCCTAAGTCGTCAGGCAC
>JBAUJD010000069.1:0-5341 GCA_049683515.1 Thermosynechococcaceae cyanobacterium
GTCTACAGCAGAGGCGGGGCTGCAGTATTTGCGATCGCTAGATGAAGCCAGTGCAGAGCAATGGGTTAACTCTATCTACGGGCAGATGACCCATCGAATTGACCAGAGAGCAACAGACTACATCGGAGTGCATTGCGGCCATCAAAATGTCCAGGTTGGCTCTGCCCTATTTGATCGTAGCCGCCAGATCTTTGCCATTAGTAAAGTCGGTCATCCGTTACTTCAGCAGTGGCCTCAGTCGTAACGGTTAATGTCGGGTATTGCTCTATCGATCCTAACGACCTGCTTTTACCTCGAAATCCTCAACATGATTGGGAACAGCAGTTGCATTATTGACGGTGCCACCCGTATGTTTTGCAATCCACTCTTTCAGCAAGGGATTCACCACTTCTGGGGCTTCGTCTTGGGGGCAATGGCCGACCCCCTCAAGGGCAATAAAGTCTTCGACCGCCGGGAATTTTGCTAGCGCTCGCCCCTGTTCAATCGGTTCCCAAGGATCCGCTTCGCCCCAAAGCATCAGAACGGGACAGGTCACTTGAGGCAGTAAATCTTCAGGGAGTGGACCTTGAGAATATTGAATGAAGGCTAAAAATACGGCAGGTGCGCCCGCTTCAAATGCCGGTTCGAGCAACAGATCCACTAGCTCATCGGTGACCGCATCTTTGCGCCCGTAAGCCTGCCGCAGAATATTGCGGACTGCCTTGGGTTTAGCCACGCTCTTGAAAAAAGCTTCACCCAGCAGTCGATAGGCCAAGACCTTCTGCAAAATTGGGGCTGACATCCGCCGATACCAAGGAATCTCTAGACGTTTGCGCTCATGGAGCAGACGCAAAGAGCAGTCCAGCATACTGACGCCTAAAATCTGCTCTGGGTCCATCACTGCTGCCTGGAGTGCCACAATGCAGCCAATGGAGTTGCCCACCAAAAAGGCAGGGTCACCGACAATCTCTTGGCAAAAGTCGAGTACCTGCTGGCCCCAAGTCTCAAAAATATATTCCACCGATTGACCGGGCTGTAGGGGACCGGGTGTGGGTTTATCAGAGCCGCCAAACCCAATCAGGTCGATCGCATAGACGCGATTGGTTGCAGCTAGATCGACAATGTTTTTGCGCCAATGAGCGCTAGAGGCACCGAAGCCGTGAATGAGAATCACGGCGGGTCCCTGAGTTCCGGCGAACTGATAACGGATCTGAAAGCCTTGCCATTGCCAAGTTTCAGTTTGAGGCTGCATGATGGGTCTCTGATGGGCTTCATATATTGTAATGTTCGTTCGGAGTCGCCGTAGTGAGTTGAGTTCGATCTCGCTATAGTCAAAGAGAAGCGTTGGCTGCGAGGACTCCATGACGACAACACTGAACCGCAATACTAAAGGGCCAGATCCAGCGCCTTTGACCTTTGCTGATATCCCTTCATCTAACGCTCCCAAGTTGGTGCAGCTTCTACAGGCTGTCTTTCGTCCGATGCCAGCGCTAGAGAGATCGCGCCAACGCTTCGGAGAAATTGTTCGCTCTGAGACGGCTGGTTTTCCGCCGATGGTATTCATGGGTAACCCCGAAGGTGTTGAAGCGGTATTGACGGCTGACCCCAACCTATTTGAAGTGGGCAGCGGTAATAAGGCACTGCGGCCTTTACTCGGAGAACAGTCACTCATTCAGCTTGACGGTGCCCAACACCAGCGACAGCGCAAGTTGATGATGCCCTCTTTTCATGGTGCGAGTGTGCAGCGCTATGGCGAGGTGATGATGGAGGTGACGGAGGGCGTCATGGCTCAGTGGCAGCCGGGGCAGATTTTTCCGGTTCACTCATCAATGCAGAAGATTACGCTACGAGTGATTTTGAAGGCGGTGTTTGGTCTGGCGGAGGGGGAGCGGTTTGACCAGTAACAGCAGCTTTTGTGTGAGTTCACCGATGGTTTTAACTCGCCTTGGCAGTCTTTGTTTTTGTTTCTGGAGCCATTGCAAAAAGATCTGGGAGCCTGGAGTCCTTGGGGGAAGTTTTTGCGGTGCAAGGAGAAAATTAATCAGCTTTTGCTCGATGAGATTTGCGATCGCCGTCAACAGCCCCCCCAAGACGATGTACTTAGCCTATTGCTAGCCGCTCACGATGAAGAAGATGGCTCAGCGCTCACCGATCTAGAACTGCGCGATGAACTGATGACGTTGCTATTCGCAGGCCACGAAACTACGGCCTCAGTCCTTGCCTGGGCTATCTACTGGATTCACTCCCAACCAGAGGTGAAGCATAAGGTAATGGCTGAACTCGCAGAGCTAGGGCTAAATCCAGACCCAATGGAGATTGCCAAGCTGCCTTACCTAACGGCGGTAGTCAATGAGACGCTGCGAATTTATCCCGTTGTGTTATTCACCTTTGGACGCATTACCAAGCAGCCTTTTGACTTGATGGGTTACCACCTAGAACCGGGGATTATGCTGGCTCCCTGCATTTATCTGCTGCACCATAACCCAGCGCTATATCCCGAACCCAAAACCTTCAGGCCAGAGCGGTTCTTAGAGCGACAGTTTTCGCCCTATGAATTCATTCCCTTTGGGGGCAGCAATCGGCGCTGCTTGGGATATACCTTTGCCCTGTTTGAAATTAAGGTAGTGTTGGCGACGATGCTGAGGGCGGCAGAGCTTGAATTGGTGAGCGATGCCCCCATTGTTCCTGTCCGGCGGGGTGTCACCTTTATGCCAGAGGGGGGCGTTCCGGTGCGGCTTCGGGCATGATGTTGGAGTGATGTAGAAGAGTTGCGATCGCACATGGTATTCAAAGTCACGGCCCCCCAGTTTGAGCAGGAGTTCGAACGCTGGACGGATGCGCTAGAGCAGGCTAAAGCACTGGTTCCAGACTGTAAGGGCATGTTCCAGGAAGTCAGAATTATTGAAGACGGTGAACTGATCTGGGTGAAAGATCGGTTTCATCGGTATCCGCAATTTCTGGGACCGGGAACCTATCGACGGCTAGCGATGCTGTTCTTGCAGGAGAACGCAGAGCCGGAACCAGACGAGTCGGATGCGGAACGGTAATGTTTAAAACAAGAGAGTGGTTAACGGCAATAGTGCTGCTGATCCGGTACCGCTACCGCCTCTCACCATTCAGAAAAGTTGCGATCGCCTCATTACAGGCTTACCCCCCGGTTCGACCGGCAAAAGTCCAGGCCCGACTATCCCAGACTCCTGCAAAGCCGGTGCTGAATTTCCGACAGAAGTGTCTAGCTTCATCAGCACTGCCGCTCCAGAAGAGATGGAGCGATATGTTCAAAAAACGCTGCCTGCTGCGGGCTGGATTTTTGAGGATAGATTTGGGAGTACTTGGATTTTTAGGCGACACAACACCCGGCTGATGATGAATTCGACCGCATATTTGACCGCCTTTATTGGCACCTTTAGCCTGAATCTAGAGCCAGTACCAGCAAAGTTCAGAACTCATGCTGACCAATGACGACCTAATAGACGCGGTTATAAATCTGGGTGAGATGAAGGAGGCGATCGCGAATCTCATCGGTCAGGGCATTTTCAGCATAGCGCCAAGCCCAGTTCCCCCCCGCCGTACTGGGTAAATTCATCCGCGCATCACTGCCCAGCCCCAATAAATCCTGCACCGGAATAATCACCTGATTTGCCACAGACCGCATTGCTAGACGAATCAAATCCCAATGAATCTCATCAGCAGAAGACACGCCTAGATAGTCTAAAACGATCTGTTTCTCTTTATCTGAAATGGCTGAAAACCAGCCTACCGTGGTGTCGTTGTCGTGGGTGCCGGTATAGGCCAAGCAATTCTGGATATAGCTATGGGGCAAATAAGGATTGCCTGACCCCGACCCAAAGGCAAAATGCAAGATTTTCATCCCCGGAAAACCAAAGCGATCGCGCAGTGCCTCTACCTCTGGTGTGATAATCCCCAGATCTTCTGCCAAAATCGGTAAGCTGCCTAGCGCTTTGTCCAACGCCTCAAAAAGCTGCACACCAGGGGCTTGAACCCATTCGCCATTCATGGCCGTTGTTTCGCCCTGCTTTACCTGCCAGTAAGACTCAAAGCCCCGAAAATGATCGACTCGAATGAGGTCTACATAGTCGAGCATGGTATGAAATCGCCGGAGCCACCACTTAAAGCCATCCGCCTGCATCCGATCCCAGCGGTAAATGGGGTTGCCCCACAGTTGCCCGGTGTCGCTGAAATAGTCTGGTGGCACCCCAGCCATGAGAGCCGGTTCACCCGTTTTTTCATCTAGATGGAACTGCTCTGGGTTGGCCCATACATCAGCGCTATTGTGGGCGACATAGATGGGAATATCCCCAATGATTTGGATACTGCGCTCATTGGCATATCGCTTTAGCGCCGACCACTGCTCAAAAAACTCAAACTGCAAAAACTTGTGCAGGGCAATGTCATTGGCAAGTTTTATTCGCCACTGCTGCATTACCCCTGATTCACGATGCACTAAACCTGGCTCCCAAGTATTCCAGGCTGTCCCCTGATGAGCTGACTTGAGCGCCATAAAAAAGGCATAGTCATCAAGCCAGTGCGATCGCATTTGACAAAACTGAGCAAATTCATTCTGCACTGCAGCCGTGGCGCTCTGCCGAAAGTTTTGAAACGCCTGCTCTAGGATGGGTAACTTAATCGTCTCGACCAGTTCGTAGGACACGATGCCTGAACGAAAGCCCATACCAATTTCTAAATCGTCAGGCTCTAGCAGACCCCGCTCTTGCAGATGATCGAGGCTAATGAGCAAGGCATTCCCTGCCATCGCTGAATAGCACATATAGGGCGAATGCCCAAAGGCTGTTGGCCCCAGCGGCAGAATCTGCCAGAGTCGTTGACCACTTAGATGCATGAAATCAACGAAATCGTAGGCTGCTTGACCTAGGTCACCAATCCCCATGGGGCCTGGAAGGGAGGTGGGGTGCAACAGAAGGCCATTGGCTCTGGGAAAAGGCATGAGATACCTAAAGTAATGGGTTAACGCTCTAGACTCATATCATATTGGCACTGTCTTACTGAATGTGCACAGCTTTTAGGTCGGTGTACTGCTCTGGTGATAGAGCGTCACCCTACCCGCACGTTCGCGGCAGGAGAATGGTCAACGATAGTGAACAGCCCCTTCCCCAAAGGCCCGATACGCCTGCTCTAGACCATTTAGCCAGCCCAATTTGCATCTCATTCGTTTAAAAATGTCATGACATTGAGACAAAGAATTAGATGCGCTAGAATTTTGCCTAAACTACGGCTTGTTGGCCGAATAAGCCACGATATTGCCTGTGTTGCGATCGCGACAAGTACTCACTACCCAAATGTATGATGCAAGATCTATGACTTTTACTATATAGTGCTAAGC
>JBAUJD010000070.1:0-6525 GCA_049683515.1 Thermosynechococcaceae cyanobacterium
GTAGTAAACCAGCGCTAGGTCTGGCTCGCGAGAGTCTGTCGGATATTGCTCAATGGCTTGGTTGTAGTCTTCAATGGCCTGCTGAGGCTGATTGAGATTGGCGTAGGCAAAGCCACGGGCAGCATGGGCAAGGCCATCAGTGGGATTTAGTTCAAGGGTTTGGGTAAAATCTTCAATGGCCTTTTGCTCTTGATTGAGACTGCTGTAGGCCAAGCCTCGATTGCGATAGGCGAGGCTATAGTTGGGGCTGAGGGCAATGGCTCGGCTGAAGTCTGAGATCGCACCCTCTATTTTCCCCTGCAGTCGAAGCAACGCACCCCGATTGTTATAGGCCAGATAGGTAAACAAGCCCTGGGGACTCAGTTCAATGGTTTGGGTATAGTCGGCAATTTTTTGCTCAGCTTCTGTTTGGGTAACGCCTCGGTTGTAATAGGCCCGTGCATTGTCGGGTTCAAGTTCGATTGCCTTGGTGTAATCGGCAAGGGCCAGCCTTTTTTGATTGGATAAATCATAGGCCGTCCCACGCTCAATCAAGACCTCTGCTGATTGAGGATTGAGTTTGATAGCTTCGGTATAGTCTGCGATCGCAAGGTCATATTTTTTCAAGGAGCGGTACATCTGTCCCCGCAGAAAATAGCTCTCTTGATCATCAGGATTGAGGGCGATGGCCTGTGATAGATCCTTGATGGCGTCTTCCGTTTCATTCAGGGCAACGTAAATACGACTCCGACCCGCATAAGCGACAGCTTGGACCTCTCCCTTGAGATCTTTGGTGTAAGCCGACGCAGATTTGGAAGCATCAAAGCCCAGCCGATGTAGACCGCGCTGATAATAGACGCCGACTAAATCGGGATCGAGCTTAATGGATTGGCTAAAATCAGCTAGCCCCTCTTGTTGATTTCCGAGTGTAATCTGAACAATCCCTCGCAGGAAGTAGGCTTCTGCTTGTTTTGGCTGCTCAGCAATGGTTTTTGTTAAGGTCGCTAACGCTTCTTCATAGTCGCCTTGCAGATATTGCTTCTCGACCTTGCGATTAGAAGAGAGGGTCACCCGAGCAATCACTTGGGGCTGAGCCGAGAGAGGCACTGCGGTTCCCCACAGCAGGGCAACGCTTAAAAAAGAGCAGGTTAGCGTTTTGAGGTGGCTCTGCAGGTTCAAAATCATGTCGCCTTTTAGATCTCGGTATGCGCTTCCCCTGCTCCAGACTAACCTCCGTTCGACTGTGATGCCACAGAAATCAAGTAAAGGGCTATTTACCCGTCTCAGTGAACGGGATTGGATTGACTCCAGCTTCCATTCTGTACGAGGGTATGCACCTGCCAAGTTGGCTCTGGGGTAGGGTAGTCCGTTCGATAATGGCCGCCTCGACTCTCGGTACGGAACAGGGCGCTCTTCAAAATGAGCTGGGCAATCTCAAGCAAATTTTCCGTCTCTGCCCACAGCCGTAGATTGACATCGGTCGAAGCAGTCTGTCCCGGCTGGAGTCGGTGCATGGCTTGACTGATCGGGAGCTGATTAAACTGCTGTTGCCATTGGGTGAGCGTTGCGATCGCATCTACCATCACCGCCTCCGTTCGACAAATCCCCACACTCTCCCACACCAGTCCCGGAAGCCGTTCCTGCAGCATCGTCATGGTCTGCAATGAAGTCTCCCAGTCATCACTCCCCAAGCTTTCTCCCGATGAGGTCAAGCCAGAAGTGGGTCCAGAGACCGACTCTCCCTTCGGTAGGGCTACATCGGCAAACTGAGCGCCGAACACTAAGCACTCTAGCAGAGAGTTACTCGCCAACCGATTGGCACCATGCACCCCCGTACTCGCGACTTCACCTACGGCATACAAACCAGGAATCGTAGTTTGAGCGTCTAGATTGGTCGTGATTCCCCCCATCCAATAGTGCGCCGCTGGTGCAACTGGAATACGCTGCTCAAAGATATTGATCCCCCAGCGCTGGCATACCTCAATAATTTTAGGAAAACGTCGCTGAATTTTCTCTGTCGGAATGTCGCGTAAATCTAGCCAAACCGACGTTTCTCTGGGACGAGATTGCAGATGGGTAAACACAGAGCGACTGACAATATCACGAGGGGCTAGCTCTCCTCGTGGGTCGTAGTCAAACATAAACCGTTGATTATTGGCATCCATGAGATAAGCGCCTTCTCCCCGGACAGCCTCGCTAATTAAAAAATGGGGCGCTCCCGGCACCATCAGCGCCGTGGGATGGAACTGGAAAAATTCAAGATCTCGAACCTGAGCGCCAGCCCGATAGGCGATCGCTAATCCATCCCCCGTACTTAAGGCTGGGTTAGTGGTTTGGGCAAACACCTGTCCGCCGCCGCCCGTCGCCAACACCACGGCCCCTGCTTTCACCCAATGAATTTGCCCCTGAGACAGCAGGCAGCAGCCTTGGCAAACCTGGGTTTGAGGATGCAGCCACAACCTCAGCGTAAAGGTTTCAGCCAAAACCTGAATATTCTGCCTCGCCCACACCTGAGCCGTGAGGGTTTTAATTAAGGCCCGTCCGGTTCGATCTGCGGAATGGAGCACCCGAGGCCGAGAATGAGCGGCTTCTAGCGTGGTAGCGAGCTGATGGTCTTGGCGGCGATCAAAGGCAATCCCCATCTTGAGCAGTGCTTCAACCTGCGCCGGAGCCTGCTCCACTAAAAAGTGAACAGCGGCAGCGTCACAGAGGCCCGCCCCCGCCGATAGCGTATCTTCAGCATGGAGCTGCGGAGAATCATCAGCGGTAAAAGCCGCAGCAATACCGCCCTGCGCCCAGTCACTGGCAGAGAAGGCCAGATTATCTTTGGTAACCAGAGCCACCTGCAGGTGGGACGGCAACGATAGTGCCGCGTATAGCCCCGCTGCACCGCCACCAATGATCAAGACATCGTAGCGAGACTGAAGATCAGAACAGTCGGTCAAAATTCAAACCCAGAGTGAGGGCGGTACAGGTCTTCATCTGCAATGCTTTTGGAAACGACTCCTGCTATCGATCAAAAAAATGCTCTCCGCCCACAGGGGACCGTTGTCCACACTATGATTTGACAGAGAGCAATCGGTCTAATAAAGCTGAGTGGGCGAGAACAAACGTCTCAATCCCTTGATTAAGGTCAAGGAGCCAAAGAACTCAGGCAATTTTATTAAAGTCAGATCTCAACGAAGTCCAAAGAGTCAGAGCATCTGCTACCCAGCAGAACCCTACTTATTCGCAGCATTGTAGCTGCCATCGTTGTAGCGATCACCACCGCTAACCAGCGCAGCGGAAGGATCCGTAACGGTGAAGCTATCAATATTGTTATTGATGGCCTCCTTCTCAGCATCTGACAAGTCAGGGATATTTAGGATATCCTTCACGCTTGAGTAGGGCGCATTCTGGACGATTTTACCCGCTAACGTAGGGTACATACCCTTGTATTGGGTGAACACGCGCACACTGGCGTTATTTAGATCTAGCTTTTGTCCGTAGTCTGTGGACAGTTTTTCGTCAACGGGGTTGCGATAGGTAACTGCCAGCATCGGAGACTGGGCGGACTGCCAGCTCAAACTCTCTGCATGAACGGGTTGTGACCAGCCTACAAGGGCTAGACAACCCGCGAAGATAAAACTTAAAACACCAAGGCGTTGGAAGAACGATTGCATATTCTCAGGGACCTCCCTATCATTATGAGATTTCAACACAGCTCTCCATAGAGCGTATCATTTACGACCGACCTCATTCACATAATCTTCTGAATCTCTGCCCGGTGACTGGGATGGCTCCTGCAGAAAGGAGGCCAGATCTTGAAAGGAGCAGCCATAGGCAGGCGTGGTTGCGTCGTAGCCTTTCCACCGGACGGCATAGCGTCTAAAGGGTAAAATATCGCCCCGCCACTGCTGCAGGCATTGGTAGGTCTGCGCCCCCACGGCAAGATCAAGTCCTAGCTGTTTCGTGCTGGTTTCGAGCCGAAAGGCGGCATTAACCGTATCTCCGAGGGCCGTATAGTCGGGGCGATCGCTACTCCCGGTATTCCCGACCATGGCGTGTCCGGTATTGATGCCAGCACCAATTCTGAGGGGGAACGGGAGGGGGTAAGTACAGTGAAGTTGGCTGGTCATGGCATTAAGGGCCTGCAGCGCCAGGAGCGGCTGCTGAATATCTGCAGCATCAACTTCCTGTGCGCCATGAATCCAGACGGCCATCACGGCATCGCCAATGTATTTGTCCACCCAGCTTCCGTGATCTCGAATAATTTCACCGGCACACCGAAACCAAGTTCCCACCACCTCAGACAAGAGGCGTTCGTCAAGATTATGGGTCAACCCCGTAAAGTTTCGAATATCTACCACCAGCACAGAAATAAAGCGGCGCAGATGCAGAAGCGCAGTGGCTGGCCCCTCTTCTGGCATCGTCTTCTCGGCCTCACTGACGCCTGCAGGCGCTAGTAATTCAACGTTCGTTTGCCCGAAGGTGAGGATGTCTTGGTGCTGAAGGGCGACGGGGACGCTCACCCGTCGCCCATTCACGAAGGAGCCATTGTGGCTGCCTAAATCAATCATGTACAGCTCTCCTACGCCCATCTGCTGCAGCATGGCGTGGTTGCGAGACATCCATCGATCATTGAGAACAATGGCATTGTCGGGGCCGCGCCCAATGGTCCAAAAGCTGCTCCCTTCTAGCGGGAGAAAATAATGCCCTGTCTCTGCCTGAATACACAGGTGAGGCTGTTGCTCAAAGTCACGCACCGCGCCCCCCGACGGATGGGTTCCCTTGGTTGCGATGGTAAACTGACTAATTTGCTGTTGCTGCTGCAGAATAATGTCGATCAGATGCTCTCTCGATAAAGAGCGTAGACGCTGGGGATCAGGTAAATTCAGAAGATTTTTTTTCATGCGGAAATTACCGCCGATCCTTGACGAGTCTGGCATTATTCCAGCGTTGCTTTCTTGGGTCGTGCGCTCTAATTGTAGGGTGTTATTCCCCTGTGTCGCTAATGATCGATGGGCCAATGGCTGGTCAACGATGTTCGTTTGTAACAACCTGAGACAAGGCGGGAATGCTAGACTTAACAGACCTATTAGAAACCGTTTTTACTGTACCCAAGCAATGCAAGCCAATAGTCCGTCCGAGGACCCTCCTCAACCGAGTCCCATCGTCAACATAATCGGGACTGCGATCGCAACTCTAACGCTAGTCACGCCCCTCTATCTCACGTCTTACTACTCCGCTAAGGCGGCCCCTCTAGCGCCTTGGTTTCAGGAGGTATCTCCCTACCGGAGAAGTTAAAGGCTTCAGTGACTCGCTGCTTCCACCTCAAAGGACTGGCCTTGAAACGTAACCACATCTCCGACGATGAGCTGACGCCCACGCCGGGTTTCTAGTTCGCCGTTGACGCTCACCTCTCCTGATTGGATAAAATATTTGGCCTGCCCACCGGTGGCCGCTAGATTTTTAAACTTCAAGAACTGATCGAGTTTCATAGATGCGATCTCCCTTTAGCTATAGCGTTTGAGGGCAACGCGATAGCGCTGCTTTTTGGTGACGCTAATCTCGCCAATTTCGAGGCGACCTTTACCTCGAATCGTGACCAGATCGCCAGCCTGAAGCGTATGGCTAGACTGGGTGACGGCCTTCCAGTTGACGCGCACATCCCCTGAAGCAATAAAGTCCACCATTTTGCTGCGCGAGAGACCAAAGCCCGCCGATGCTATTGCATCCAGCCTTAAGGAAGCCTCCACCGTCGTCATTTCTTTCTTACGAGGTTCCCGCACCCGCAGTTCATCAAGGGGAATCACCTCCGTCTTCACTGATACGGTGCGGACTTGAGTGAGCGCATCACAGAGGAACGTCGCCATCTCTGGGATGACAATGGCCTGGGCACCGCGTTCACCCAACACTAAAATATCGCCCACCTTCTCACGGACGATGCCAGTGCCCAGCACAGCCCCTAAAAAATCTCGGTGCGTGGCTGGGTCAAACAGAAAATTGCCCGCAATATTGAGAGCGACCACCTCAACCTGCTCTGCCGCTAACGGTAGCTCCGCGCGTGCCAACGCCAATCGCTGCCGCTCGGCTTGGGGGTAGCCGCCCCAGTGTAGGGTTTCAATTTCCGTGAGTGGTCCAAAGATATTCTGTGCCTCTGCCAGCTCCGGCGGAGACAGAAAATCTGTGAGTATCACTTCCCACGTCTTTAGCGCTTGCTCCGCTTGGTCAATCACGCGAGACATGCGTTCTTTGGACTCAACTCGCTTCAGCAAATCTGCTTTTGGTAGCATTGTCTAGTTCTCAATGAATGCCTAGCGCATAGTCTCAGCAGTGATCGGGACTCCAATACCCATCATCACCCCATAGCAAAAGCCTCTAGAGCTATGCGGCATTCCACATTACTCCAGAGGCAGTGTGTCAGAGCTAGGTCCGAACAGCGTTACTCTGCCGCTTTTGTCTCAGCCTTGGCATCGTCTTTTTTGCCAGCATCTGCCTGCTGGTCCTCTGCCATGCCGTACTTCCGCATAAAGCGCTCCACACGCCCCTCAGTGTCAATAATTT
>JBAUJD010000071.1:0-7464 GCA_049683515.1 Thermosynechococcaceae cyanobacterium
TACCAATGTAGTGCGCCCCTTCGGCAACCCTCCATTACTAATGTCATCGAACCCTTCTATACGGGTTTGAATTTTCTTGACTTCAACTCGTCGGATAGATTGCTCTTTCTTAGCATTTTCAGGCTGTACCATTTTTCTATTTATTTAAATAACATGAATGAATCAAAAATTATTATCAAACGTTATTAAGAGACTCTATTTACGAAAAACCACCATCGGACAGTTCTTCGTAGAGCAAATCAAGGCCAATCAGAACACGCTCCCGATCGGACAAATCACCAATAATCTTACGCACGGGCGGCGGCAGCACCTTAGACAACGTTGGGGTTGCCAAAATTTTATCCTCCTCAGCAAGCTGAGGATTTTTCAGCACATCAATCACCTTCAAAGCATAAACACCTTGAAACTCTTTCTCTAAAATATTATTGAGTGTTCTCAGCGCTCTCACAGAATTGGGAGTATTACCCGCAACATAGAGCTTCAGAACGTAGGTTTTTCTCGGAGGGCTCATAGAGTCACAAATAGTTAGGTCGGGTCAGGCTATCAAGAATCACGAGGAATGGACCGCCGATACATCTCACCCAGATGAGCAACCGCATCAATTAAGGTCAGCCGATAGTCCAGTAGAATATCTTCGCTACGTCCTTCTAACTTTAATTTTTTAGCAAAAGCATCCATTAACTCCATGTGCAACTCTAAAATATAAGAAACGGAGACATCAGCAAGAAAAACCTTGGTAACAAAGGCATCAATTTTCTGGTTGACTCGGCTTTCTTTCTGAAAATACTCCAAGATAATGGCTCGATAGTCTGCCTCTAGCTCCTTTTCAAACTTCTGTTGCTCTGGCTCAGGCAGGTTACGCAGAAAAGCCTGTGAACTCCGCTTATAGTAAACACCCAGGTAGCCCAGCCGTTCCTGAAGCTTGTCAGACAACCGGCGCTGCTGTGTATCAAGACTAACTTGCCAATCATCGCCCGCCAAACCCTGCGGTTTCGGTAAGCGACAGGCTGGCGTCAGACTCAAAAATTGGCTAATCGCTCGTCCAATCTGCTGAGGGATCTGGCTCATTTGTGAAGGCGGTAGCCAAACCTCGGCGGTATGGTAGCTACAGCTTGATGGACTCACCGGCTTATTCTCAGTCACATCTTGACCTACAGCCACGGGCATTAAAACAATGGCAGGCAGCAAGAGAGCCTTGCGATGGAGGTGAACAAGAATCGCTGGCAGTTGGGCCGTCTGCTCTAGAATTAAACAGTCAATCTGATGGTGGTGTGCATTAACCCCTTGAACAAATGCATCAGGATCACTCTGGTGGACTACTTGGTAGCGATCGCCCACCAAGAGTTGCCCCACCTGCTCCACCAACACCGGTGAACCCACACAGGTATAAATGGACAGAGAAGATTGAGTCGCTTGACCTGCATCAGAATTTATAGATGTCAATGCACAAAAGTTTTTAAGATTTACTTTATTATTGATCTAATTATTAAGGATTACTAAGCAAACCGCAAGTTTTCTAACGGCAGGTTAAAGAACCCTTAGAATCCCCATTACCTGCCATGCTCGTGATCGTTCTGCATCTTCTCGCCCGTGAATTCCACCTCTAGCTCACATCTGCGCATCCTCTACCTGCAAATTCGTGACGATGCCATTACCCGTGCAGAAGAGCTGCTGGCATTCGCCCATTACAGTCAGCTCATGTCCCAACAGTTCACAATTCTCAACGTTTTTGATCGGCCCCACTTTCCACCCCAGTCTATTGACGGATATGACGCCCTCTTTATCGGCGGCTCCAGCGATGCATCCGTGCTCGATCCCCAAACTTATCCTTTTGTTGAACCCGCCAAGGCAATGCTCATCTATTGCGTAGAGAACAGCATCCCCGTGTTTGCCTCCTGCTTTGGCTTTCAACTGGTGGTAGAAGCCCTTGGCGGCAAGGTCATCCGAGACACCGATCGCATGGAAATGGGCATTTATCCCATTCAGCTCACAGAAGCAGCTCAAACCGATCTACTCTTCCATGACACTCCCAATGGCTTCCTAGCCGTCTCTGGTCACCTAGAACGGGCTAGTCGGCTGCCAGAGGGAGTCACGCTCTTAGCCTCAACAGACCGATGCCCTTACCACGCCCTTAAAATTGACGGTAAGCCTTTCTACGGATTTCAATTTCACCCAGAAGTCGATCACAATGTTCTTGAAACGCGAATTTCTCGCTATCGCGATCGATATCTCAAAACAGATAAGCATTTAGAAGAAATTCTGTCGAATCTGCATCCCACACCAGAGGCCCACTCACTACTTTATAAGTTCGTCAATCGCGTGCTTTTGCGTTCACAAGCGGCAGACTTCAATTAAGGTGTTAACACCAGCGTTTAAACTGAATACCGCTGTCTTCGGTGGCCGTTCCGCAAAGCGAAAGGCAAGTCATAGACCCTCGCACAAACCATAGGTAGCTCCATGTCCCTTACCATCACCGCCGACCACGTCAGCAAGATTGCCAACAACCAGTACCAAGACCCCTTTGAAATTTTGGGTCCCCACGAAATTGATCTTGATGGAAAGCCAGGTTGGGCCATTCGAGCGTACCTACCCAACGCTGATGCTGTGACGGTTTTTTGCCCCGGTGAACGGCAAGAGTACCCCATGGAATCTCGACATGACCCTCACTTCTTTGAGTGTGAGATTCCCAGCTCTGAACCACTAAACTACCAGCTTCGGGTCAAAGAGGGTGAACACGAGCGCGTCATCTACGATCCCTACGCATTTAAATCACCCCAAATCAGCGAATACGATCGCCATCTATTCGCCGAAGGCCACCACCACCGCATCTACGAAAAACTAGGTGCTCACCTCACCACCGTTGAAGGGGTTAGCGGCGTCTATTTTGCCCTGTGGGCACCCAATGCCCGTAACGTCTCAGTTCTGGGTGACTTCAACAACTGGGATGGCCGTAAACACCAAATGCGAAAAGGCGAGACTGGCATTTGGGAGTTATTTATTCCTGAACTGGGTGTCGGCACATCTTACAAATATGAAGTCAAAAATGATGCAGGTCACATCTACGAGAAATCAGACCCCTACGGTTTTCAGCAAGAAGTCCGTCCCAAGACAGCCTCCATCGTCACCGATATCAACGACTACACTTGGCACGACCAAGACTGGATCGAAAAACGGCGCAGCACCGAACCTCTAGATCAACCCATTTCAGTCTACGAAGTTCACCTCGGCTCCTGGATGCATGCGGCCTCTGACGAACCTGCCTTGGACGAAAATGGCAAGCCCATTCCCCCCGTAATCGTTTCAGAGCTAAAACCGGGCGCACGCTTCCTCACCTATCGTGAACTTGCCGACAAACTGATTCCCTACGTCAAAGAGCTCAACTTTACCCACATTGAGATTCTTCCGGTCGCAGAACATCCCTTTGATGGCTCTTGGGGCTATCAGGTTACTGGCTATTACGCCAGCACCTCTCGCTTTGGCACCCCCCAAGACCTGATGTACTTCATCGATCAGTGTCACCTCAACGGACTCGGCGTGATCGTAGATTGGGTTCCCGGTCACTTCCCCAAAGACGGCCACGGCCTTGCCTTCTTTGACGGCACTCACCTATATGAACACGCCGACCCCAGCAAGGGTGAGCATAAAGAATGGGGCACCCTGATCTTCAACTATGGCCGCAACGAAGTTAAAAACTTCTTAATTGCCAACGCCCTCTTCTGGTTCGAGAAATATCACATCGACGGAATTCGCGTCGATGCCGTCGCCTCCATGCTCTACCTCGACTACTGCAGAGAACCCGGTGAATGGTCTCCCAATGAGTACGGGGGACGCGAGAATATCGAAGCTGCCGAATTTGTTCGTCAGCTCAATCACGTCATTTTTAGCTATTTCCCAGGGGTGCTCTCTGTAGCGGAAGAGTCTACTGCTTGGCCAATGGTGTCTTGGCCCACCTATGTCGGTGGTCTTGGCTTCAATCTGAAGTGGAATATGGGCTGGATGCATGACATGCTCGACTATTTCAGCATGGACCCCTGGTTTCGACAGTTCCATCAAAACAACGTCACTTTCAGCATTATGTATGCCTTCAGTGAGAACTTCATGTTAGCGCTGTCTCATGACGAAGTGGTTCACGGCAAAAGCAATATGCCCGGTAAAATGCCGGGGGATGAATGGCAAAAGTTTGCCAACATGCGCTGTCTATACGCATACATGTTTACCCATCCCGGCAAAAAAACCCTATTCATGAGCATGGAGTTTGGACAGTGGAACGAGTGGAATGCTTGGGCCGACCTAGATTGGGATTTGCTTAATAATGATTCCCACCACCAACTCAAGCAATTCCTATCCGTTCTCAATAACCTCTACAAGTCTGAGCCAGCCCTCTACACCCAAGATTTTTCCTACGATGGCTTTGAGTGGATTGATTGTAACGATAACCGCCACAGTGTAATTTCATTCATTCGAAAAGCCAAGAACTCCAATGAGTTTACGCTAACCGTCTGTAACTTTACGCCTCAACCCCACAGCCACTATCGCGTCGGAGTTCCCGAAGCTGGATTTTATACAGAATTACTAAACAGCGATGCCCGTGAATACGGCGGCAGCAATATGGGTAACCTTGGCGGTAAGTGGGCTGAAGAGTGGTCTCTGCACAATCGTCCTTACTCATTAGATTTGTGTTTGCCTCCACTGGCTTGCCTGGTGTTTAAGCTTGACCGAGAGAAAACCGCTGCAGACCTGGCAGGATCTGATAGTTCTGACTAAGCCAAGGCTTCTTCAAATGCCGCAAACCTGTCACACTAGATCTCAGTAACTTGGAAATCAAGTGAGGAGACCCCGATGGGTGCGACATTACAGCAAATTGCTGGTTACATAGAAAGCCGGGGTTTAGCCTATCAAATTCAAGAAGAGAAGTCCCGAATTCTGACCCACACCATCGGTGAGAATAAGGATGACTTGCTGATTGTGGCGCAGTTAGATGAAGAAGGAGACTTCTTCAAGCTCTTTATGCCCGAAGTGCTGACGGGTGTACAGGATCACCCGCACAAACCTCAGATTCTGCAGACGATGCTGGTGATCTCGTGGGAAACCAAAATGCTGCAGTGGGAATATGACCCAATGTATGGCGAAATTAGAGCCATCATTGAGTTCCCGCTAGAAGATGCCACACTAACTCAGCGACAGTTTGATCGCTGTTTTAGTGGCTTAGTAGAAATGGTTGATAGCTGGGCTATCCCACGACTTGAGGAGGTGTTGGCAACGGGTAATGATCCAGGCGACATGGCTTTGGGCGAACGGTTGCTGCTCACAATTGAGGAAGAAGCACCAGGTCTACTGGCTCTTTTAGAACGGGCAATGTCTGCCCGTAAAGAGCGAGGTCAATTTCCACCTCGCCGGAACTTGCCTGCCGAGGAGTAACAACGACCCACCTTCTCTCTCTTTCGGTTACTTAAGAAGCTTTGTGGCTTAGATTTATTGAGCGATCGCACCAAGCCGCAGTTCCAGGCAAAATGCAAACGACGACTGCAGAGGCATGGCATGTCAGTCAGAGTCTCGACTCAACATAGCCATCATCATAGCCTGCTGCCCCGTCCGCTGATAAACATCCTTCAAATACTCCAGAAGCTTCTGTCCATCAGAGATCTTTGACGAGGCCACAGCACCTGCCTGAGTAAATGCCTCAGTGGGCATCGGCCCCAGCACATCAATCACCGTCTCAGAGGTTGGTGGAGGCGCAATGACCACTAAAGACGGATCGAGCTGTTCATCATAGGACCAGAAACTCAAATCAAGTGTTACAGCGGTCTTTACTCCTACCTGTTTCGGTTTCTGAGCAGACTGCCCTGCATCGGCAGCTTTACTACGATTCTGACGCAAAGCATCAATGATCGAAATTTTAGCCCGTCCCCTGAGCTGAAACAGAATAAATGGGTCTTGGCTAAATTGATTGCCTAGCAGGTAGTAAACCGCCCCAATATGCTTGCAAGGATTAACGGGATCGGGGCAATTGCAGCGACTATGGATATCAAATTTACTAAACGGAAATAAGCTTAAGCCGCTAGCGGTAAAGGCTTCTTCAATATTTTGGGGCATTTCACCAGCCAGCAGCTTGGCCGCAAAGATCGCTCGTTGCGATAGCTCTTCAATCACATAGGACCATTGCTCATCGTCAAACGGATCAATAGACAAGTCAACCTCATAGGGTTCTGGTGCTGTCCCCTGAACAAGTGCAGAGACTTCTGCCCCCTCAAAGGTAAGCTCTAGCACTCGTCCCTCGCGGACATAGTTACGTGCCCGTTCAAGACGGCGACGCCACCCAAAGGATTCTAAAACGTCAACCCAGCGCTGTGCCCACCATTCTCGGCCATCAGCACCTACTTCCCCTACCACTGAACCTGCGGAGTTAACCATCACAACACATTAATATCAACAACGGTGTAATTTTTGGGCGATCGCATCCTAATTCGCAAACAGCAACGGCTACAACGAGGCTAACATAGACCAGCGATCTCATCCCGCTCCCAAGACCTGTAGCTAATCAGAAAGCTCATGCAACTCTCCCCCCAGAATTTGGGGGCCGGGGGGGCCAACGCAGAGCTGGATTGGGCTAATCTGATGCTCTTTTGAGATCGCACAGCCAACCACTCCATACAAACGAAGAAGTTTCTTCAAGTAGAGCCTTGTTGCTTCTCTCAAACCTACAGTCGCAACCTTAATCACTACCCCTAGATACACACACTAACAACTTGCTGAAGTAGCTATTGACGGAACTCAGACGACTTTATCCCTCTACAACACGGATCGTCTTTCAACCAAGGTGTATCACCCTGGACAACAACTTCATCAATCCCGTAAGGCTGACTATTACTATTGCTTACAATAACTGACCAGCAGTCTTGACAAAGACCTCCTATCTTTTGCACAAAAGTTTTGTATATGGGCGAAGAGGCAGGAACTGAAACATGTTCTCCAGGATTAGATTTAACAGTCGGGATTAAACTCTCTGAATACATCGTCAAACTAACCTGATCTGCCTTCGGTAAGCTATTCCATCCAGACCTCGGTATAACAACTCTCACAACGGGAGTAGAGGTAGCTTCTCCCGCAGTTTGATAAATTCCCTGAAGTTCTTCAAATACTTCCTCACCACGAATAATTTGAGTATCTTGTTCTTGTTCTGAAGAACTTCCATCCTGGGTAGTGATACTTGAGCACGAGGTCAGAGAAAGCAGACAGAACAGTAAAGTAAGTGGATACTTCATAAGATAAATTGAGGGAGATAACAGCCAAAATCAAAAAGCCTCCCCTCCACGATCGCAGAGAGAAGACTTTCCGTAAATATTAACCTGGCACCGAGCTATTTTCCCAGGGGACTACTCCCCAAGTATTTTTGCCGCTATTGCGTTTCACAACCGAGTGCGGGATGGATCGGAGTGGGTCCACAATGCCATAGGCACCAGGAAG
>JBAUJD010000072.1:0-10623 GCA_049683515.1 Thermosynechococcaceae cyanobacterium
ATCTCATCCCTACCGATCTGACTTACAGAAAAGGGCTGACAGATGTAGGAGCAAAGAAGACTGGTCAGCCCTGTTAAAAAAAGGCGATGGCGATCTATAACTAGATAATTAATAGTGCCTAGCGAAAAATCATGATTAGTCTGAGAGACTACACCACCACCGATGTTGAAAGGCTACTAGAGCTAGCCAACAACAAAGACGTTTCCAGATATTTAGCCGATACATTCCCCTATCCCTACACCCGAGCAGACGCAGCCTGGTGGATTAATATTGGCTCCAAGGATAAGGAGGCGATCGCAAAGGTCATTGAACACGACGGATTGTTTGTGGGCAGCATTGGCATTATGTATCAAACGGGGTGGCGACGCCATGTCGCTAGAATCGGCTACTGGGTCGGTGCAGCTCACTGGCGCAACGGCATCGCCACGGCAGCAGTTCAAGAGATGACAGACTATGCTTTTTCTGTAGGCTACCGGAAGCTATATGCCCCTGTGTTGTCCATGAATATTGCCTCCATGCGAGTTCTAGAAAAGTGCGCCTACCATCTAGAGGGCATTCATAAAGGTGAAGTGCTCAAGGATGACCAGTATTTCGATGTACATTACTATGCGATTCATCAACCCAACCTATAACTAACATCCCTTTAATTTCTGATTGAGTACAGACGCTTGGGAAGGGGCTTGGTAGACTGTAATCGTCGATACGGATTGATCCCCTGCACGGATTCCGTTTGTTGAATAAAAGCAAGACACAACCTATGGCTAGACTCTCATTGCAGCACATCCTTTGGGTTGGCGGAGCCTTATGGATGGGAGCCTGTGCGCCGAGTTCGCAGACCTCCGCTCCGGTCGCTGGACGTGGGTTCCCGGTCAAAATGCTGCTAGGAAGTGCCTTGGGCGAATTTTGTAATCAAGCCGCAGCCCAGTTCAATCAAACGCAGCCCAAGCTGGCGAGTGGTGAAGACTTCCATTTGGACTGTCAGGCTGAGGGCAGTGGCGATGTGGTCAAGACGCTGGTGACTCAAGCCGGACAGTTTCAATCTGGAACCCTGCCTGCCGATTCCCCCGACTTTCCGACGCTGATCTCGGTGGATGGTGAGATCTACCACAGCCAACTGATTTACCAGATGGAGCAGGTTTTTCCAGGACAGAACTACATCCCGGCGGTGACGGATGCGCCGCTGCTAGCGTCGAGTCCGATGGTGTTTATGACCTCAGCCGATCTGGCCCCCGGCCTACAGAAAACAGGGGATTTATTCAGGGCGTTGGTGACCGCCAAGACCCACAGAGATCTTGATCCGGCGAGTTCACCGCAGGCGATTCACTATGTACATACGGCCCCGACGCGCTCGAACTCTGGTTTGCAAACGCTGGTGGCTCAGTTTGCTTCGGTGTCAGGGAAGGCACCTCAAGATTTGTCGGTGGCAGATGTGGCTGCGAATGAACCCAAAGTGCAGCAGATTCAAGAGAAAATCACGCGCTATGGGATTTCGACAAGCTCTTTGGCTGAGGCAATGGTGAAAAACGGCTTGTTTTGGGCCTCGATTGCCTCGGTGTATGAGTCGTCGGTGATTGCGGCCAATAGTAATTTACAGGCGGGGCAATCCAAGTATGTTGCGGTTTATCCCAAAGCTACTTTTACCTCTAACATGCGCGGAATTTTGCCGACGGCTCCTTGGGTCAGCCCAGCCGAGAAAGAGGCGGCGACTCAGGTGCTTGACTATTTACAGTCTCCTGATGCTCAGAAAATTGCAGCGAATTTAGGGCTGCGACCCGGAACGCCGGGGGTACCCCTCGGACCGAAGTTTACGGCCCAATATGGCGTCGATCCGCAGGTGAAGTATGATTCGTTGCGCCCACCGCAGCCGCAGGTGGTGGAGGCGATGCTAAAGGCTTGGGAAACGGAAGCTAAGAAACCATCTCTGGTCGTTGTGGTGATTGATTCTTCGGGATCTATGTCTGGTGATAAGCTGCCTGCGGTGCAGAGTACGCTGCAGACTTATCTTCAAAGTCTGGGACCAAAGGACAAAATTGCGCTGATTGATTTTGACAGTCAGATTCAGGCTCCGGTGCTGGTAGATGGGACACCGGAGGGGCGCGATCTCGGTATCACGTTCATCAGCAATCTGAGGGCGAACGGTGGCACAAAACTCTATGATGCAACCTTAGCGGCTCGTAACTGGTTGCAGAAAAACCTGCGCCCGGATGCTATTAATGCCATCTTGGTGCTAACCGATGGCGCAGATGCTGGATCGAACGTCTCGTTTAATCAGCTAGAACAAGAACTTGCCAAGAGTGGATTCGCCAGCGATGAGCGGATTGCGCTGTTTACGATTGGCTACGGTAGAGAAGGGGAATTTAACGCCGACATTCTAGAAAAGCTGGCGAGTCTCAATGGTGGATATTATAAAAAAGGCGATCCATCTACGATTCAGCGATTGATGGCCGATTTACAACTGGAGTTTTAGGGGCATGGCATCGATAAAACTGGCTAACCCACTGCACTATCCGCTGGCGATGTTGGCAGGGGGGCTGGTGTTGATTGTTGGCGTGCGGTTTTTGCGGTTACCCAATGTGGTGATTTTGCCGGTGGCGGCGGTGATCACGGTGGCCGGTGCAGCGACGCTGAAAGGATCGCGGCCAGTCTCTAGCTCAACTGAGAACCCAGCCCTAAATCGAGAGCTACAGTCGATTCAGCAACGGGCGCTGAAGTTGAGACAGCAGGCGGAGAGTCTTCGGTCAGAGGCGGCTGGAGTCTTAACGGCCTCTCACCAGATAGAGTTATTGGGGGCGGTGGAGTATGCTTGCGATCGCACCCATGAACTTCCCCAAAAAATCAATGATTTATCCCAGCGACTTACGGGCAGCAATTCGCTCTTGTCAGTCAAAGAACTTCAGCAGCAGCTTGCCAAGGTCGAGCAAAAGCAGGCCAGCAGTTCGGGGGCTGCCCGCCAGCAGTGGCATCGTTTATCTGAAAGCCTCAACCGTAATATTGAACTCGCTCAACAGGGAGAAGATGCCCGTCAGGCTCAGGTGATTAGCCTTTCGACCCTGATTTTAGATGCGGCGGGAGTGCTGCAGCAGCTCCAGAACAAGTTGCGGACGGCGAATCTAGAGAGCAATACGGAGGCGATGGAGTTGCGATCGCTCAGCGAAGAATTTACCCGCTATCAAGAAAACGTCGATTTGCTGCTGTCTTAGCCCGGATTTCTCACCAGCACTTGCTGGCCGTTCAGGGCTGCAATCATATTGACATCGATCGCAAACAACTCTGGAGGGCTTCTCTACTCTACGTCCTACAATAAGTGGCGATCGCTATATCTGCTCTCGAACGACTCGGTGAAGCACTGCTCGATTTTTCAAGTCTGGCTAATGTAGAGACTTGGCTGACCGGACATCGCTAGTGAGATCGCCCTCCCCCAGAAAGAACAGGCGCGATCGCATCCTCTTTCTTCGGTTTGCTGGGCTTTTTACGGTGCCACCACATGATCGAGCCTGTGACCATTAAAACCGTGGGAGATAGACCGACAAAAATATACAGAACACGAGTCGGTAAACCGCCGAAGGTGCCGTAGTGGATTGGAGTAAAGGAGTTGAGAACGCGATCGCCCAACCCAGCCTGACGACTATCCATCACAGACAGCACCTTACCGCTGTACTGATCTACTTTCACGGAGCTGTTAAAGTCTTCAGACTCTTCAGGTACCTTTTTATAAAACTCAAACACTGCATCGGGCGTAATGGGAAGGGTAATGAAGGTGGTGAGCGCTCCGGGCAGAGCAGCGTCTGATTGCTGTAGTGCTTCTTCTAGGCTGATCGGCTCTTTACCCTTAATAACGCTAGATTCCGCTTCTATTGGCTTGGGCGTTAGGGTTGCAGCATAAATAATCGGCTCTGTTTGGTCATAGAAGTTCCAGCAGAACCCTGTAAATGCGATCGCACCCAAAAACACCGCTGTCATAATGCCTGCTACTTTATGAAGGTCAAAATTACGGCGCTTAGGATGGGCATCCCACTTGATTTTGAAGCCAGAAATTAGCTTGCGCCAACCGGGCCACAGCACAATCCCTGTGAGGCTGAGGATGCATAACAACAATGCAGCAATCCCCACAATGATGGTGCCAATGTCGCCACCCAATAATTGATAATGCAGGCTATAGACGCGGTCAAAGAAGGCGGTTTCTCGTTGGCGATCACCCATAATTTTCCCCGTATAGGGGTTTACAAACACTTCCCACTGAGTTTCATCAGGGCGATTGAGGCGAATGGTATAAAAGGAGTCATGAGAGAGCATTTTCACCTGCCCCACCTTCCAATCAGGATGATTGGCATAGGCTGTCTTAACGATATCGACGAGTTTATCGGGTGCGAGTCGTTCGGCTTGGGGCGTAACGGTTCCAAAGCGCTGCTGCACAATTTGGGCATCTAGTTCTGGGACGAAGACCAGCAAGCTTCCGGTTAAGCCGATGATGACGACAATGAGACCAATCCCTAATCCTAAGTAGCGATGCATCGAGAAAATTAAGTGGCGTAGCTTGACTTTTTTCATGATTCTAAAAAACTTAATTTGAGATCAGCCGTTGAGAAAAAGCATAGAAAGACACGAAAAATTCTAGGCCAGCCATTGTGTCCTAAAAATTAACTGAAAAGGATGCTGATACACCAAAGGGTGCGCCGGGATTGGCCCCTAACCGTGAGCCAAAATTAGTGGAAGTAAAATACTCAGTGTTAAACAGGTTCTCAAAATTGAGCTGTACCCGCCAGTTATCTCGTTTGTAAAAGAGAGCCGCATCGGTGCGGAAGTAGCTCGGCAACGTAAAAGTATTTTCCAAATCCCCCTGGCGAGCATCTACATAAAAGATTCCTAGTCCCGCGCCTAGCCCCTTCAGATTGCCCTGCTGAATTTCGTAGGTGGTCCACAGACTGAGCTGGTTTTCAGGGACGTTCGCCAGTCGGTTGCCCACAGGAGTTATGTTGTCTTGACTGACAAAGGCATCGAGATAAGTATAGGCACCCGTCAGATTCCAGCCCGGTAAGATCTCGCCACCGACATTTAGCTCAATACCGCGACTAGCGACTTCTCCAGTCTGGATCGAGAACAAAGGGTTATTGGGGTCATCGGTGGTCACGTTTTGTCGGCGGATATCAAAGGCCGCTAGGGTCAAACTTAATCGGTTGGAGAGATCTGCTTTGACGCCGACTTCAAACTGGCGACCCGTTTCAGGTTCAAAGGTTGAATCATCGGCATTGCGACTAGCACCAAAGGAGGGATTAAAGGATGTTGTATAAGAGGCATAAAGCGAGATAGGTTTAATCGGTTGGTAAACCACTCCAAATCTAGGGGTAAAGGCACTATCTCTTTGCACAAATTCTGCTCTGGGGCCACCTAGTTCTTGTTCTGTCCGGAACTGGTCAACATAGTCATAACGAAGTCCTGCTAAGATTTTGAGCTGAGGGATAATCTCAATTTGGTCTTGGAAATACAGACTGACCGTATCTTGGTTGTCATCTCGGAAAAAGGTGGGTGCTTTTGCATAGGGCACCCCCGTATAGACTGGATTGAACACATTAATTAGTGTGTAGAGATCGTCAAACTGAAATTCTGGATTCTCAGCATCGTGACGATATTCAACCCCCACCAGCACCTGATGTTTGATCGGCCCCGTCTTGAATCGGCCCGTCACCTCAGCGTTAGTAAACAGCCGCCGATAGGTGCCGCCTGCAAAATACTCTAGGCGTTGTAGATCGCCGGTTGCTTCATCAAAGGAATCAAAGAGCGACGCAAATCTTCTCGGCTCGTACTGTAAATACTGCAGTGAATGCCGAACAGACCAGTCCTCACTAAAGTCATGCTTGAATCGATAGCCCAGCTTGAACTCATTTTGCGAAAACTCACCAAAGTCTTCCCCCAAAAACCGACTTCGCGGAACATCAGCAATACCATTTCCTACAGCCGGGATGCCATCGTCTATCGTTTCGCGGTTGTAGGCATACTGCCCGAAAAAGTCGAGGGATGTCTGAGGTCCAATCTCCCAAGTGACGATTGGCGAAATGATCAGCCGCTCTCCATCAACAAAATCTCGAAAACTGCCGTAGTTCTCATAGGAAAGATTCAGCCGATATTTGACACTCTTAGACTCGTTCAATGGACCCGATAGATCTACCGCTCCGCTGTAGGTGTCAAAACTGCCGATGGTTCCTGAAATCTCGTAAAAAGGTTCCTCTAGGGGGCGCTTAGATACCAGGTTGATGATGCCACCGGGTTCGCCTTGACCGAATAAAACAGAGGCCGGACCTTTGAGAACTTCGACCCTTTCGATATCATTAGTGCTCAACGGCGAGAGTGAAAATGCAGGGATACCATCCCGGAAAAAACCATTACTCACTGGGAACCCACGAATAAGAAGGTTCGGACCAAAAACACTTGTGCCTCTGCCCCCAGCCTCCACAACGCCTCCAGCCGTTTCTAGCGCCTTACCAAGCTCAGTTGCATTGCGATCTTCAATCACCGCCTTCGGAATCACTTGAATCGATAGCGGAACATCACGCAGGGGCGTATCGGTTCCCGTTGCAGTACTGGAATCAGCCGGATTGTAGCCCTCCTCACCGCGCTCCGCCGTCACCGTAATTTCAAGCTCCTCGTCCTCTTCTGGTACTTGCGTCACTGGCTTAAAGGGTTCAGTAAACGCTAGCGTCGCCTTCGGCACAGTATCAACGCCCGTCACCAACACCCGCACATAGCTCTCATTGGCCTGAGTCACTGACACACTAGCAATCCCCGCCACCGGATTTTCTATCAAAAACGCTTTCCCCTCCGGCAGCGACAGCTTCGCATCCGGGATATCAAAATAGAGCTGATTGTCCTGCACCTCAGCAGCCGGAACCGTCAAATTGCCTGCCGTTGTCTCAAGGGCGATCTCAACCCCCTCATCCCCTAGATTGACCTGCACCCCCGTAATTTCAGCCACTACAGGCTCAGCCTCTTGGGCCAGCAAATCAGCAGCACGAGTCGAGAGCGGCACTAAGGAAGGCTTATCTTGCAGCGCATTACCCTTCACTAGAGTCTGGACTTGCACCAGCGGATCATCCAAATTAACTTCATCCGCCCGTCCGGGCTGCGCGATGGTGCAGCAGGCAAAACCCATCAAAGTCGAAACCGTTAGCCATTGAGAATAGTTCAAAATTGACCCTCACACACATACAGAACAAAGAGCCTTGACCGCCAAATCACCCATCTCCAAAGCTCCGCCAGAATGGGATACTGTTTGAGACTTGGAAGCGCTTGAAGGTCATGGCAGATTTACCTGAAGAAACCGTAACAACAGTGTTTTCGCTACAGCGACGATTGCTGAACATCATCAATGAATCGACAAGGCTGGCATTGATGATTTTTGAAGCCTTTGGTGAAACCGACGAAACCCTTCCTGAGTTAGAAGAACTCCAAAATATTCAAGAAAAAGCGACCTTGTATTACATCCGTCTTTATCGGCTCCTATTGCAGAATTTTGAATCCCAACCCCAAGCGACTTCCGCTACACTAGAATTGCTGGCTCAGGCTATTGCCCAAACTCAAGCGGTGGCTGATGCTGGGGGTGCAAGCAACCGTGAAATTAGACAGAATTGGAATCTATGATGACTCATCAACCTCGAATTCCTGACGCTCAGACAAGGGCACGTTCTGTTACCAAAATGCGTGAAATCTGCGCCATGTTTGATGAGCAAATTGCGGTACTCGATCAATTGAGCGCTCAAATAGAAGCTGAAAATCAGAAACATCCGTTCCATCTCTATTGGCAAAAACGGAAGCAACAACGCATCGACGATCGCCAGCAGCAGCCCGGACTAATCCCTCAACCGGATTAGTCCGTCTTTTTAGCTCATAGCTTTGCCCACTCCTCCGGCAATACATTGGCCTGCAGTTCAAAGCCTCCCTTGCCGTCGGGCGTCAGCACATAGGCTATCCCTTGGGGGTCAGGATAAATGCCGGTGGCTGCTTCAAAAATGTCGTCATGCCCGACAATCACGGTATTTTTACCGCTCTCAGGCGCTGCTGTCAGAAACGGCATTACGTTGGCCTTCATTTCGGCCACTTGCTCATCGGTGTAGTCCTCAAAGGGCAAAAAGTTAAGCTTGGGGTTCTTCTCGTGCTTGCCAAAGGCAAGGTCTGCGGTTTTCCAGGCGCGGCAGTACTCACTGGTAATCACCTGACCCACCGGAATTTTTTCGGCAGTGAATGCCGCGCCGATATCTTTCGCCTGCTTTTCGCCCACGTCATTGAGTTTGCGCTGGGTTTCGCAATCGTCTAGCTTCATCTTTGGGTCGGCTTGATCGGCGTAGTCTTTCTCGGTTTGAGCATGGCGGAAATAGATCACATGTCCACCTTTTTGCAGAGCGCTTAAGAGTGCTGGGCCACTGAGCTTATCCTTAAAGTCGGCATTGGCTTGTTCGCCTTCGCTATAGGCTTCAGCTTCGCCGCCTTCACCACCTTCGCCGCCTTCGCCTCCCTCTGGGGCTTCAGCAGCAGGTGTGCTCTGGTCAGCGGATGCGGTCTCTCCGTTGGGTGGGGCTTCACTCCCACAGGCTGATAGACTAACGGCTAGCCCTAGAGATAGAAATAATGCGATAGATTGAGTTACTTTTTTCATGGGTAGCTTAAACGCTAAACAATATTTATGCTGAGTCTGTTTGTTCTGATCAGTCATTTCTCTGTAGGCAGAAAAATACTAAGCTTCCCAACACCCGCAAACAGAGGGGTTGAGAAAATGTCGTTTGCTAGGGTTGACGGGTTGCGATCGCCAATTTTGCCCCCTCCACCTTCCGAATCTGGTCCATCACAGAAACCACCTGCCCATGCCCGACTTTCTCATCGGCATTGATAATCACCGTGACCTTCTGGTCATCCGTGACCATGCCCTTAATTTGACCTTCTAGGGCATCTAGCTCAATGGGCTTCCGGTTGAGGGCAATATCTCCCTTGGGATCAATGGTGACCGTAACCTTTTTCGATAGCTGGGGCTTAGCCGTGCTGGCCTTGGGCAAATTAACCGGTAACCCCTCACTCTTGTTCAAGAACAGTGTCGCCACAATAAAAAAGGTCAAGATCGCAAAAATCACATCAATCATCGGGACGATGTTGATCTGGGCGGGCAACTCTGGCTCATCGGGTAGTCGCATGGGCCAAACCTCCGCGCTCGTATTGGTGACGATAGATTAGCTCTAGCTGACCGCCGTACTCTTGAATTAACGCCAGCTCTCTTTGATACATGCCCCGAAAGGTATTGGCAAACATCAGGGTCGTAATGGCAACCACTAGACCTGTGGCGGTTGAAATCAGAGCTTCGCTGATGCCCCCGGTCACCCCAGCCGTTTCACTGCCGCCGATATTGCCCAGCGTTAGGGAGGCAAAAGAAGTGATTAAACCCGTCACCGTTCCCAACAGGCCCAGTAGTGGCGACACATTAATGATGGTGTCAAAGGCGGTACTAAATCGCTTTAGCGTCGGAATCTCAGCTTGCGCTTCACTCTCTAACGCCAGCCGAAACTCTTCCGGTGTCGGCTCCTCTAAGTCCAGCGCCGCCAAAAATATCCGGGCAATGGGGAGCTTTACATTCTCTTTGAGAACCCCGATGGCTTCGTAGGCATTGTTTAATCGGTAGAGCTTAAAGACCCTTTGAATAACCTGCTCTTGCTGGCGGTTGGTCTTGAACCAGAAAAATAGACGCTCGGCGATCAGTGAGATCGCCACAATCGAAAAAATCAGCAGGGGCACCATAACAACGCCACCCGCAAGTATCCAGCGGCCTAGCTGCATCCTGACAACTCTCCAATGCGATAACGAGGGATTAATATTGCGAAGCTACCTTTAATTGAGATATAAAGTCAAGTAAAAGATACCCAACAGGGTATTTGAGAGAGGTGACTGAACACCGATAGACTGAGGCGATAGGATTCAAAATCCCTTTAAAAGCTTGATTTAAAAGGGATTTAATTAAGGTGCTGTGGATGAATGCCCCCTGAAACTCGCCTATATAGACTTGTCAGGTACTAGCTATTTAGGTACTCTTTAAATCATTACTATTCTCAATAGTTAACGCAACGATATGAGCCTTAGTCGCCTCTCTTCACAGCAGCGAAACCGTGAAAGCCTTTTAATTAAAAGGTTGCTAGCCATCAGCCTGCCTGGCTCGATTCTGCTACATCTAATAATTCTCAGTATCAGTTTTAGCTACCCCAAGGTCGCTGAACTAGATCTGCCTGAAGAGGCCATTGAAATTGAAGTCGTTGAGACACCAGAAGAGCCGCTAGAAGAGCTTGAAGAGCTTGAGCCACCCGAACGAGAAAAGCCAGAACCCGTCGAGGATATCGCACAGATAGAACCAGAGCCAGAAGAGCCAGTGGAGGTCGTTGAAAAACCACCGGAGGCCGTCGCTACTAAGCCAGAACTGCCAGAGCCAGAAGTCTCAGAGCCACCAACGCCGCCCTCTCCCCCTAAGCCAGCGCCTCCAGTTTCTACAGCGCCTCAGCCGCCCTCAACCCCTCAACAGCCTACAACGCCTCCGTTTGCAAAGAACAGCATTACTCCCACCTCTTCTGGCCCATCATCTCCTCAAGGAACGACCAATGC
>JBAUJD010000073.1:0-7418 GCA_049683515.1 Thermosynechococcaceae cyanobacterium
GGGAGCTGGGCATTGCTGAAACCCATCAGACCCTAGTTCTCAACAACCTCCGCAGCCGCATCGTCGTCGAAACCGATGGTCAGCTCAAAACCGGACGGGATATCGTGATTGCGGCCCTTTTGGGTGCTGAGGAATTTGGCTTCTCCACTGCGCCTCTGGTGACCCTGGGCTGCATTATGATGCGCGTCTGCCACATGAACACCTGTCCGGTGGGCGTCGCCACTCAAGACCCGCAGCTCCGTGAGAAATTCACGGGCGACCCAGAGCATACGGTCAACTTCATGAAGTTCATTGCTCAAGAAGTGCGGGAGCTAATGGCTCAACTGGGCTTTAGAACTCTGAACGAAATGGTGGGCCGCTCTGATGTGCTGGAACCCAAACGTGCCATTGACCACTGGAAAGCCAAAGGTCTAGACTTCTCCAAAATTCTGCATCGGCCCGATGTGCCTGACGATGTGGGTCGCTACTGTCAGATTCCGCAAGATCATGGTTTAGAGAAGTCCCTCGATATGACGATGCTGCTCGATCTGTGCCAGCCTGCAATTGAGAAGGGCGAGAAGGTTGAAGCCACCATTCCCATCAAGAATGTCAATCGCGCTGTCGGCACCATTCTCGGCAACGAAATCACCAAGCGCCATTGGGAAGGATTGCCGGAAGATACGGTTCACCTCCATTTTCACGGCAGCGCCGGACAGAGCTTCGGAGCCTTTGTACCCAAGGGCGTCACCCTAGAGTTAGAGGGCGATGCCAACGACTACGTGGGCAAGGGCTTGAGCGGCGGCAAGATTATCCTCTATCCGCCCAAGGTTTCGACTTTTGTACCGGCAGAGAACATCATTATCGGCAACGTGGCTCTCTATGGAGCCACCAGTGGCGAAGCCTTTATTCGAGGCATGGCTGGGGAACGGTTCTGCGTTCGTAATTCTGGGGTTCACACCGTTGTAGAAGCGATTGGCGATCACGGTTGTGAGTATATGACTGGCGGCAAGGTGGTGATCCTGGGTCCGACGGGGCGCAATTTTGCGGCTGGCATGAGCGGCGGGGTGGCCTACGTTTTGGATGAGGCGGGTGATTTTGCGACTCGCTGTAATACTGAAATGGTAGATCTAGAGCAGCTTGAAGATCCTGAAGAGATTAACGACCTCAAAGAGATGATTCAGCGGCATATTGACTATACCGAGAGCAAGAGAGGGATTAAGGTTCTGGCGGATTGGGAGGCGATGGTGCCGAAGTTTGTGAAGGTGATGCCGCGTGATTATAAGCGGGTGTTGCAGGCGATTGAGAAGGCGATCGAGGATGGGTTGAGTGGCGATGATGCGTTGTCGGCTGCTTTTGAGCAGAATGCTCGTGATGTGGCTCGTATTGGGGGAAGTTGATAAGGTACGGTTAAGGTCTATCCTCCTAGGTGAATGGACAAGGAAGCTGTTTTTAGGTTACTTCGTCTTGACTCTTTGACATAGGCAATTACTCAAAAGGTTGCACATAAATTGATAAGAGTTCACCACCACACACCTTGCATATATCCGACTTTTAAGGAAAACTTAGTTTCAACAGCTCTTGTTCCACTGACTTAAGCCTAATGAATCCATATCTTTCCGCTTTAAATTCCCTCCAGTTGCCTAAGAGAAAGAGTGGAAGGCCCACTGCAATATCACTTTTTTCTGGTGGCGGTGGACTCGATTTAGGTTTGTCGCTTGCTGGATTCGACTTTAAATACTCTAGTGACACAGTTCAATATTACTGCGACACTATTTCATATAATTTCCCACACTGTACAGCGGAAGCTATGGATGTGACAGAATTAAAGGGTGATTATATAAAGGAGAAAATTAAGTCTGAGAATGTGAGCTTAATTTCAGGTGGTCCACCTTGTCAAGCCTTCAGTATTTTAGGGAAAAGAGGTTCTTTCTCAGACTTGAGAGGACAGCTAGTTTTTGAATATATTCGTTTAATAAATGAGATCAAGCCAGAAGCTTTTATTTTTGAGAATGTGCCAGGTCTGTTGACTCTCAACAATGGAGAGGATTGGCGAAAGCTATACTACCATTTTGAAGTTGAGACTGGGTATGAAATTCGTTCGGAAATTTTGAATGCTGCTAGTTTTGGAGTTCCACAGATCAGAAAGAGAGTCTTTATTGTAGGATTTCGTCAATCTTCTCAGTTTACATTTCCTGAACCGAAGTACAAAAATCCATTAGATATAAATTTACTTAATCAGAATCTTTTGCCTTGGCTTCCCTCTAAACTAGCTTTAGAAAATGTTAATGATTTACATAACCATGACATTCGCATACACGGAGATCGAGTTCGTAATAGATATGAGGAAGTTGAGCCAGGTAAACGAGACAAGGTAGACCATACAGATAGAATTGATCCCGAAAAGCCATCAGGTACTGTGTTAGTTGGCTCAAAGGCAGGTGGTGGTAGACCCTTCATTCACCCATATCTGCCGAGGCACATTACGGTTAGGGAAGCAGCGCGTCTTCAGTCTTTTCCTGACTGGTATAAGTTACTAGGGACATCAACTGCACAATATAGACAGATTGGGAATGCTGTTCCACCACTACTTGCTTTTGAAATAGGAAAGGCTATTCAAGCTACGCTAAGAAAGTCCAGTAAAAAGGAATTAATGGTTTGACTTTTCCCTATCCAGGGTTTTCATGGTCCTTTAACCATCATATGGGCAGAGTAAATTCCAAAGAAGTTTTTGCTCTGCTCGAAGCAGCTTATAACTTTGGACAGCATCCTAACTATAGTTTATTGGTTAATCAAGCATTAGTCTCTGGAGGGATTTTCACTCCAAATATTAGAGCAGACTCTGGACAGGTAGATGCTTGGCGTGACTATCAACAAGTTCTCCCTGATTTAGGACTGATTTATTCGACGCGATATATCAAGAACCCGAAATTAACACCAGTCGGCCTAATGTACATCGACGGTGCAATTGGCTACTCCGAGCTTTTCTCAACTCAGGTGCTTGCATATCAGTATCCAAATGGTCACAAAACTGCGATATCTCCTTCAATGAAGAAAGAGCTATCTCAGGCAGGCAGAAATATTCCAAAAAGTCGAGCAGAGCTAGATACTAGTGCAGGGATATTGATTAAGCCAGGAGTACTAATTTTAAGAGTCTTGATTGAACTTTATGAAAGAGGTTATTCTCCTACATTAAATACTCATGAATGTTTCTTCTCTCTTGTTCCCACTATCCGTAATAGTAATTGGGAGGAATCATACGCAAAACTATTGCAGCTAAGGCAATCTGCTAACACTCAGAAGGCAGACAAACGGGGATTGAGAGATATTCAGGAGTGGTTTCAGTTCCTAGGCCAAAGTGATTTCGCAATAAAGAGTGGTCATAACATTTCCTTGTCGGATATTTCCCTAGCAAAGTTAGAACAACTGAAAGCTCTTCTAGATTTTCATTCTGACCCTGCAACGTTTTGGCTACCTAAACATTCAAGCAACCATGAAGATGCTCTAGATTGGTATAGTTTCTTTGGTAGCCCGAGCATTGAAGCTCAGTGGATTATGTCAGATGAGCTACGTAACCAGGAATATCTATCTGAGAATTATCCTGATCATGAGTTGCTTGATGAGCTTGATGATCCATCATCAATGCTTGAAGTTTCAGAAATTAAATTGAGGCCCTTTTCACCCAGTATTCCTGAAGATACGGACATCAATGCCGAAGTAAATGTCAGCAATATTGTGGAAGGACGAAAACGGCTACGAGACAAGACACGCCAGCATCAAGAAATCGTTGCTAATCTTGCGAAGAAGCTAGTTCATCTTTCGTATAATGTGGCAGATGACCCCAGCTCAGTTGACCTTCTCGCGGAAAAGGATGGTATAGAGACTATTTTTGAAGTTAAGACTATTAATCGCAGGAATTTTCAGCCACGCATTCGTCTAGGCGTTGGTCAGTTATCCGAGTATAGATACAGGCGGGAACTACAAATCAGATCAAGACCAAGCTCTATTTTGGTTCTGGGGAACACTCTACAACTACCTGTGTGGGTACCAAGTTACTTCACCGCTGAAATGAATATGGGACTTTTATGCTCTAAAGCAGATCATTTCCTTGCGTTGACTGAAGGAGCAGTAGAGCTAGAGCTTCAAGATGTAAGTTAGAGAGCACCTGTTGTGAGAATCAATCTGTTGCGATGCTCTCTGACCGGCCTTCAGCCCTCGCAACAGCAAAGACGTATATTCCCAAACAATCATTCTCAACTTGCTGGCTTTAGGTTTGCGATCTGAGTTTTATAATCGTGATGGTTGATGAATGGAATAGGGAAAACTAGCAACATTTCAGACCGCAGTAAGTTCCTTTCCCTGAATCGGCTCATGATGCAATAACATCAGTTGCTCTGCTTGCAGCGTCTCCAGCGCATAGGTGCGCCCTGTTGTATTGCTAAACTCCACCTCAAAGACATCTGGCTCATATACCTCCACAATCGTTCCCACCTGTCCTCGATACAGATTTAGATCAGGAAAATCATCTAGTAGTGCCACCACATCCAGTAATTTCATCAAGCCACCTCTCATTTAGAGCACGTAACAAGTCACCAGCCGAGGAAAGGTCTCGTTATCCCTCACTATCCAAACGCTGTGAATGGTCGCTGTCCTACCATTATGAGTCATTGGAAAATCAATCACATGCTTCTGACCATAAGCATTCTGCCGAATGGGTTGCGCCTCATAGCCCTGCACTGCCTCCAATAGAGCAATCTTGAGTACCCCTACATTTTCGATATCAAGATCAAGCGCAGGCCAGAAGACACGAGCCTTATATTGACCGTCCGAATGCTGTGGATTTAGACAATAGCTCACTAACTTATCGTCATCAATGTAAGCCTCTTGGGCATTTGGCAGTTTCATTAATATCGATGACATGCATGAGTCATGCTCAGTATAGAGACTCCTCCGAGTGTTGGTCTTTTCCTTCGCCGTCGAAAGAGGAGCTGCGTCAATTGCGATGGTCTCTGACCGGCCTATGTCCTTCGGACAGGCTTTGCCAACGGCCATCGCAACAGCAAGGATGCCTATCTCCAGACAATCTTTCTCAACTTGCTGGCTTTAGGGTTGCGATCGCTGTGTCTAATTTCTGCGACTGCATCAGCACACACAGGATCTCGATACCGAGAAAGCGACTCGTATAAACCATCACAGAGCAGCTATGATCTTGGTGAAGCGACCGCTTCAGATATAGGAGACTCAAAATGATGAAATACAAAGTTGCACTGCACCCATCTGAAGAAGGCTACAGCATATCTTGCCCAGGTCTACCCGGATGCTGGTCCCAAGGTGAAACAGAGAAAGAAGCACTCGCCAACATTCAAATTGCAATCCAAGAATACCTAGCCGTGATTGACGAACTATTTCCTAGTGAACAGCTCCGTGACGTTGAGATTCCGGCTTAACAATGCCAAAGCTACCCGGCATCAACCACCTCAAAGCTATCAAAGCTTTAGAGAAAGCTGGATTTAGAGTCATCCGGCAAGGAAAACATATTGTGATGTCCAACGATAATCGCATCTTGACCATTCCCAGACATAACCCAGTGAACGCCTTCACGATGGCTGGAATCATTCGAGATGCTGGGCTTAGTATTGAGGAATTTAGAAAATTTCTGTAAAGCCATGCGGGCCAATATCTCCAGGCACTTTCTTCTGCCAAGTTAAATCTCGCCGCAGCTTCATGAAGCGATCGCTTCATCGCTGTCAATGTGTAGACGAATCAGTTGGGGACGCACTTCCTCGTCAAAATGGCATCTTACCGCATCACGAATCATCTCTCGTAATTCCTTAAGAGTGTCCCCTTGAGTAGAGATAGACTCCCCAACAGCCCTAGCCGTATAGCCGCCATCTAGATCTTCTTCGATTAGAAAAATAATCTCTGTCATAGGTGATTGAGAGTGAACCAGTACTGAGTCAAAAACTTTTGTATTTGTATAGTAGCAGCGCCCATCCTCAGCTCACAGGCTTGAGATTTGCGATCGCAACCTCATTTACAAATGCCCCGTAGATGCACGATTTCGCTCTCAGACTCTCATCAGCATTATTGATTGTGTTACCGTCCAGAACATGACTGGAATCAACCGAGAAATTACACCAGATCCTCGTGAGAGCCTGATCTATCGACATCTGCCAGGAACACCTCAAGTCAAGCGATTGCTCAAGAAAGAAGGCCGAGCACATGTATTCAACAATCTTGAGACCCTAAAGAGTGTGATGCAAGCAATCATATCCAAAGGAGAACGTACAGACCAAAATGATCAAAACGATGACTATGAACGTTACGGTCTCTACTTCTCAACAGCAATTGGCTACATTATTAGAGTAGACACCAGTAAAACACCGCTTTACTACGGTGAGATCAAAATCGTAAGGACGACAGGTGCATATCATGCTATCCCAAGAACCAGCCCTCGACGAACAGGCTAAAACTTGGCAGTTCCTTGAACTGTGGGTCGATCCAGTTCTATTCCCACCCAAGATAATGATGGTCATTGGTGATCAAAGTGGTGCCTGCCGTATTCTTAATCCGGCCTCTGACTACAAACTGGTCATCGCACATTCAAACTACGAAGCAGCGAAAGAGTGGCTCCTGGAGGACGAATATGAACGGGTCACAGGCCAACTGCTTTCGGAAGAAGTTCTATAACTTCGTTCGCAGGATTGGCAAAGCATCTGGGCCTCCAATTGCGATGGTCTCCGACCGGCCTTAGGCCATCGCAATAGCAAAGACGCATATTGCCAAACAGCCCTTCTCAACTTGCTGATTTTAGGTTTGCGATCAGTGTCATGCTAAGCGTGATATAATAGGAGAAGGTGTGTTGTGCGGATTTTCAAGAATGCTTGGTTTAATCGCTACGCCCGGAAAAAACGGCTTACCGATGCAATGCTACGAAATGCGATCTCACAGGCAGAGTAAGGACTCATTGATGCTGATTTGGGCAGCGGCATCATCAAGCAGCGCCTCGCCCGTAAGGGACAAGGGAAATCCGCTGGATACCGCACCATCATTCTTTATCGCCACGGCGAAAAGCCTTTTTCATGTACGGGTTTGCCAAAAGCGAACGCGACAACATCGACGAAGCTGAGTTAGCAGCCTTTCGGAAAGCTGCCCAAGAGTACCTTGCCCTAACCGATCAGCAAATTTCCCAATTGCTAGAGACAAAAGCTATTACAGAGGTGACGCCATGAATGAGCCAACTCAGTACAAGTCAGAAGCCTTTGCCGCAATTCATGAATCAATGGAAGCCCTGCATCAGATTGGCGCAATCAACAAAACCACCATGCGCGAGTTCGATGAAACTTGCCTGACACCCATCGAGTCTTTCTCGCCAGAAGATATTCGGGCTTTGCGAGAACGTGAACAAGCATCGCAGCCCGTCTTCGCCCGTTATTTGAATG
>JBAUJD010000074.1:0-3217 GCA_049683515.1 Thermosynechococcaceae cyanobacterium
GTAATCGCACAGGTCGTTAATTCCTTACGAGCGCGTGACGGCAGTTCATACATCACATCTAGCATGATCTCTTCAACAATGGCCCGGAGCGCCCTAGCCCCCGTCTTACGGCGGTAGGCTTCTTGAGCAATCGCGTCAATGGCCTGATCTTCAAACTCTAGGGCCACGTTATCCATCTCAAGCAGCTTTTGATACTGCTTAATGAGCGCATTGCGAGGCTCGGTCAAAATACGGCACAGTGAACTTTCCGTGAGGGGGTCGAGCACAGACATGACCGGGATGCGGCCAATAAATTCCGGAATCATGCCGAATTTGACCAGATCCTGCGCTTCTAGATCTCGAAGAATATCGGCAGTCCGCGCTTCTTTGGCCTGCGGTTCGCCCGCACGGACAAACCCCATTGATTTCTTACCTGTGCGCTGTTCAATAATCTTCTCAAGGCCGACAAAGGCTCCTCCACAAATAAACAGAATATTCGTGGTATCGACCTGAATGCAGTCTTGATAGGGGTGCTTACGGCCTCCCTGGGGCGGCACATTCGCAACGGTGCCCTCTAACATTTTCAACAGCGCCTGTTGCACCCCTTCACCTGACACATCCCTAGTAATGGAAGGGTTCTCACTTTTACGGGCAACTTTATCAATTTCATCAATGTAGATAATGCCGCGCTGGGCCTCTTCTACATCTAGGTCAGCGACCTGAAGCAACCGCAACAAAATATTCTCAACGTCTTCGCCAACATACCCGGCTTCGGTAAGGGTCGTGGCATCAGCCACCGCAAAGGGGACGTCTAGCATGTGCGCTAGGGTCTGGGCCAGCAATGTCTTGCCGCAGCCGGTGGGACCCATGAGTAAAATATTAGACTTTTGTAGCTCAATGGTTTCTTCGGTGCTGTCTTGCTCTTCGCTATTGCTTTTGAGCAGGCTCAGACGCTTGTAATGGTTGTAAACCGCCACCGATAGAACTTTTTTTGCCTCATCTTGACCAATGACGTGATCGTCAAGATAGGTCTTAATATCCCGTGGTTTCGGGATTTGGTTAAGGGCAATATGGCCGGTGCGCGATCGCCGTTTCTCGGTCGGCACTTCCCCCCGTCGAGCAGAGGGCTGGGCCGCTGAGGAGCCGCCTGTATCAAACAGCTCCTCATCTAAGATCTCATTACAAAGATCCACACACTCGTCGCAGTTGTATACTCCCGGTCCGGCAATGAGCTTGCGGACTTGTTCCTGGGATTTACCACAGAAGGAACATTTTAGATGGGAGTCGTACTTAGACATGTCTGCCTCTCAATTGACTTCACTAGCAACGTCTGATCTGCCGGGAATATTTTGGCGGGAGACAACCTGGTCAATGAGACCATAGCTTTGTGCTTCTTCGGCAGACATAAAGAAGTCGCGTTCGGTATCGGCTTCAATGCGTTCAAAGGGTTGACCCGTGTTTTGGGCGAGTAACTGATTCAGTTGATTTTTATGATGAAGAATCTCTTTAGCTTGAATTTCAATATCAACGGACTGCCCTTGTGCACCCCCCAGAGGCTGGTGAATCATGATTCTAGAGTGAGGTAAAGCCATCCGTTTTCCAGAGGTTCCAGCCGCGAGCAAAAATGCCCCCATGCTGGCAGCAAGTCCAAAACAGATTGTACACACATCAGGGCGAATGTGCTGGATTGTGTCATAGATTGCCATCCCTGCTGTTACCGAACCGCCTGGGGAGTTGATATAGAGGTAGATATCCTGCTCAGGATCATCAGCCTCTAGAAACAGGAGTTGGGCCACAATCGAGTCTGCCGTTGCATCATCAATACCTCGACTAGAAGAGCTACCGCCCCCTAAGAAAATAATGCGCTCGCGCAGCAGCCGCGAGTAAATGTCAAAGGCTCGTTCGCCCCGGCCCGATTGTTCAACCACCATCGGTACAATATTTTGGGGGGTATCGTTATTCGATTCCGCTGCATTCCAGGCATTGAGAGGCGGATAGGAAGAGTGAGAAAAGAGCATAGAAATACAACTCAGTAACTTAGTGCAAACGGTTCATCAGATAGGGCGCAGGGAGCAAATGGCATCGAATATTTCAGGAATTGTCTGCTCTTTAGCTACATTATGCCTTAACTAATCGTAGATCTTTTGGACCCGGCTTGACCTAGGAGCTTAGATCTAGGCTGAGAATCAGTCTACTCAGGGGCATCAGCCGGTGGCGTTTTCTTGGCGCGGGATGTTTTGGCCTTTGTTTTACCGGTGGACTTGCGAGGGGTCTTGGGCTTTTCTTCAGGCACTTCGGACTCTTCCGGTGTACTCACCTTTGCCTTGGTTGTCTTACTCGTCGATTTGCGAGGGGTTTTCCCTTTGCTTGATGTCGCGGCCTTTGGCTCGGCCTCTTCTACCGCTTCAGAGGCAACGTCAACCACCTGATCTTTCGCGTTTGGTTCTTCAGCCTTCTTTGTCTTTTTCGACTTGACTTGAGTTTTCTTCGACTGAGCAGGTGAGTCTTCTGACTCCTCCTCCTTTTCGGGCAGAGCATCAACCAGCTTGATCTCAGAATGCTCTTTGAGCCAGTCCACTACCGTGTCTTTCAGCAATTCCTCTGTCAAGACATTGCGAAGACGCTGTGGATCAAACTGCTGATCACCAAAGCTTTGACTCACGTCTTGAATCCGCGTTTCTAGCGCTTCAGGATCCACCGAAATAGACTCTAGTTTGGCAACCTCTGCCAAAGCCAGCGTTGTTTTGAGACGTTCAATTGCTTCTGGACGCAGGCGTTCCTGCATACTAGGAATCACGTCTTTGGTGAGCAACTTTTTAACATCAACGCCCTGAGACTGGAGCTGAGCGGCGGTCTCGTTGATCATGAGGTTGGTTTCATCAAGAATCATGGATTCAGGGGGTTCAACCTCTAGTTCTGCCACTAATACTTCTAGAATCGCTGATTCAACGTTATCGGCTGTTTCATCTTCAGCCTCTTTCTGATAGCGCTCTTCTAAAAACGTTCGCAATTCAGCCAGCGTGGAGAATTCACTGATGCCTTGGGCAAAGTCATCATCTAGTTCCGGCAGCTCTTTAGACTTGATATCGTTGAGGGTTACGGTAAAGACGGCAGAGCGCCCTGCCCAGTTTTCTTGAAAGAAATCATCGGGGAAGGTGACGGGGATCTCTTTAGTATCGCCAACGTTCATGCCCACGACGCCGTTGACGAGGTCTGTAATAAAGCCACTCTCAGCGAG
>JBAUJD010000075.1:0-3606 GCA_049683515.1 Thermosynechococcaceae cyanobacterium
AGCAAGTGCCGGTTTCCGAGATTTGTCGTCAAATTCGGGGCATTCGAGGGGCTGACTCCGAAGGATTAGGCCCCCACCGCATTCTGGGCCTCGCTGACCTGATCGGCAAAGCTCTGCAGGAAGCACCCGAAACGCTCACAACCGATTTAACGGTGCCACCTCACCGTGAAGTAGTACCGGAGCCTGAAGGTGCGATCTCACCTCCTGCAGCCCCCACATCCCACGACACCCCCATCGCCCTAGGCACATCCCTAGAAACAGCTCCTCTAGCGACTGAATCGGCAGAGCCAGAAGCCTCAAACACCATAGCCCAGCCCAGTACTTGGGCCATTCCAGAGCAGAACCTGGTATCGATGCTCTGCCCTGAATGTGGCGCAGAACTACAGCATATGAATGGTTGCTCGGGTGGCGCTTGCCCAGTGTGTGGATTTAGTAGCTGCAGTTAGGGACAAAATGACGTTTCAACCTCGACTAAAAGATAGAGAAACGTCATTTTAAGGCAACAAAAGCCTAAAGATTTAATTAAAAAAATAAATCAATACAACCACAACCTATTAGATAAGCTAATGTTGGTGGGTATTTATACTTAGCCCCTAGCCAGCGGTCAGGGCGGTAGATTGGGGGGATCTTCTTGGATGAATTTGGGAATACTGAACCCATCTGACTTGACAAGAACAAATTCTTCTGCGCAAATTCTCGGATTCCAAAATCAAAACCGGCGTGGTAGGTTGATTAAGTTCTGTAAAGACAGTGCGAATTCGTAATGAGTACAAGTTTAGGAATCACCACAAGACCTCAGGGATTACTAAACGCCCATTGCCCCTTACAACATCAAGTATGAACAATAAACCTTTAATTTCAGGCCTTGCTTCAGCCCTTGTCGTTTCAGTCCTCTGCGCTCTATCCGTCGGTCAAGCCAGTGAGCGCACCAGTGACGCCTCTCAAGTTGATGCCCCGCAGCAAGCCATCGATCAGCCCGTCCCCAGCGACAATGCGGCACAACCACAGGCCGCTAGCGAAGAAAAAATCGGAGAGAGCCAAGCCGAAGAGCCTGCAGCGCCCTCTTTAACTCGGCTTTATAGTCATCAGATGTCGGGCAAAGAAGCCGTCACTCTCTACGTCCGCAGTATTCCCGTCGTTACCTTTTTGGGAGAGACTGCCAAGGCCAATGCAGGTCAAACCAAGGTTGCCGAACCCAGCGATCAAAAGGCTGAGCAGGAAGAAGGTCCCATGTGGCGAGCCACAACAGTAGCGGCAAAAATCAACCAGCTCCAATCCTCGGCAGGGGATACGGTTCGAGTCTCTTGGGATAAACAGCAAAAAACCTACGTGATTCGGATCGGCAAAGATCAGCTGGTGGCGATGGATAAAAATACGCTGCTACCAAATACCACTAAGGACGAGGCCGAGGATGCCCTCCAGATTACCAACCGAATTCGTCGTCAGCTAGGGAATGCAGCTCCCTTAACGACCATTCCAGGTCGTCCTCAGCCAACAGTGATTGCCAAGCCTCAACCGGCTGACCAAGTGGCGACCCGTTCGGTCGTTTCAACCCAACGGGGACAGGCTTCATGGTACGGCGGTGGGTTTCATGGTCGTAAAACCGCCAGTGGTGAGCGGTATAACCAGAACGAAATGACGGCGGCACACAAGCGATTACGATTTGGCACTAGAGTCAGGGTTACAAACCTAAGCAACGGTCGGTCTGTTGTCGTTCGGATTAACGATCGCGGCCCCTTCGTTAGAGGTCGTGTCATTGATTTGTCTCGTTCTGGCGCACAGGCCATCGGCATGATGGGTAGTGGGGTCGCCCCCGTTAGCGTAGAAGTTCTCAGGTAGACCTGCCTCGCAGATTCCTTTTAAAGCTCCTGACTCATTTTTGAGTCAGGAGCTTTAGCACAGATTAACGCTTTAGATTGCAGCGCCTTTACCCCTAGAATGAGAGCAGCCGATCAAAATCTAGAGACTGGGGCTAAACCTAGTTAGATTGGGCAGCAGTTGTAAAAACGTGTATGGGGAGTACGCAGATGAGTGAGTCAGGCGATCGCGATTCAGAGCAGATGCCTCCCCCAGAGATTGATCCCATTGACTCTGATACCCCCAAAACCAGCATCGAAGAATTCTTGATCAACGCTAATACCGTCATGGCCCGAATCAAAGAATTAATTGGGCAAGGGAATGTCCGTCAAATTGTGATTAAGACCGAGGCGGGACGTCCACTGGTCAGAATTCCCTGTACCGTTGGCGTGGTAGGCGGGACTCTGGGATTAATGTTTTCCCCGTTTTTGATGGCTGCAATAGCAGCCTTGGGCATCTTAGCCGGTCGGTTAACCCTCGTCATCGAAAAGACCGTCGATTAACTCTATCGTTTACGCACCATGGAATTTCAAACACAGGCACAGCAAGATTGTTTCAAGAAAGTAGAAGGCTGGATGGATGATCTGTTCGGCCATATCCCTTGGGAGACGCTCGATCAACCAGGGGTAGGGCTATTTATGGGATCCGCCTGGGTTGAGGTCCGGCTCTATCCCTGGAAGGATGACGCCATGATTAATATCCGTTCGACCGTGGTGTCGGGGGCCAATATTGACGCTACGCTGCAAACTTTTCTGCTGCGAGAAAATGCAGACCTTCGCTTTGGGGCATTCTCGCTCAGCGAGAGCAACGATATTTTGTTTGAGCACACCATCGTGGGGTCCACCTGCGATCCGCAAGAGCTAGAGGCATCGGTGCTTGCTGTTCTGCAGGCTGCCGATGACTATGATGACAAAATCGTCGAGAACTGGGGCGGCAAACGAGCCTTAGATCAGCGTCCCGAGGAATGATGATCTGAGGTCGATTCTTAAAACAATATCAAGACTGGGCTTTATCAAGAGCGGTTTACTTTATTTTTGTTAAAATAAGTAAACATTATGATAATCCTACTTGCCACTGCCACGGGCCTTGTTTTTTGGTCATTCCAGCTCATGCGATCTGCTCTAAGATTGCGTGAAGCGTCGCTGATCTTTGCCGGCACCTTAGTGGGCTTTTCGGCAGTGGGACTGGTGGCTGTTTACCTACTGATGGATGGCTGCATGGGGTATTTATCCGATGCGACGACCCTGTCCTCTGATGCTTCTCCGCCCATTGTGATGCAGCAAAGTATTTTGCCCGTGGATGCACCGTCTCAGGTTTACAGGGTTCCACCAAAAATTTTCTCGTTATAATTGCTCTTGTTCAGGGCATCCTGGGGTTGTGCTTCTGCGTTTAGATGGCCCTTTGTGGAAGGCGCTGGTCTAGAATAATGCAGAGCACTAGAGCGGGTGAACCACTCACCGGCCTTTATAGCCCCTAGGGGTTTGCTCTAAATTAATGCCCCCAATGTACTGAACCGATAATGCCCATTGAAATTCTGGAGCCGCTGGCCTGGACTGATTACCGTCTTTCTCTTCTCTTCGTCGTATTAGCGCCCCTCGGGCTGCTTGTGTGGTCCATACTCAAGCGTGCCAAGTCCATTACCCATCTATTAGTCATTTATTGGCGTGTAGCCAGTCTATTACTGATTTCGGTGTATTTAATGATGGCGGAGCTACCCTTTAGCTTCATCATCCGGTTCTGTGGCCTCTT
>JBAUJD010000076.1:0-4240 GCA_049683515.1 Thermosynechococcaceae cyanobacterium
CCCCAGAGCTGCGCCAAAGCCTCATTGACCTGCTTTTCAAAGAGGATGAATTCCGTTGGAATCGCCTTGAGAACCTGCTTCGGAACGCCAAAAACAACTACGACTATGACCTCAATGGGGCCATTGACCAAGCCCTCGACTATTTATTCTCAGATCGCGGGGAGTTTATGCGCGATCGCCTCACCCAAGAACTCATCAACGGTCTCGATTTAGTAGGGCAAACGGCCCTTAATGCAGCCCTTGCTCCCCTGCGCAGCTTGACCGGACAGTCTACGCAGCCCCAGGCACCGGACCGGAGCAACACGATAGCTCACCTGCAGCGAATTATGGGTTTATTGCAAGAGACACAAAGCTTTGACCCCTTCCAACTGGTGCCCGCCATTGGCGCTCTGTTCGTTCGTCCTGAAATTCATCACCTGGGGCAGCGGGTTGCCACGGGTCTTGCCCAAAAACTGGCGGTTCGCATTATTCGTGAGGTGCTGCTGGTAGCGGAGCCAAAAAGTTCTGCTATCACTGTGATTCGTTAACGTTCAGACTAAGGCGCAGCCGTTGGGGCGGTAGGTGGTAAGGCTGGAGTTTGCAGGCCTTGGGGCGGAACTGCAGGGCTAGAAGGCTGTACTGCAGGGGGCTGGAGCGGAACTGAACTGGCTGTCGGCGCTGGCACAGGAGGGCTGCTCGGGTTAATCGGCAACCTGAAGGATGGCGAAGGGAGCGGTGGTATTGATGGGGCTATCGTGGGCACAGAATCAGAGGCGGCGGGGGAAGGCGAAGTGACTGGGGGCTGCTGACGCGTCGGTTTCTGCTGCTTAATGCTCCAGATCACGCCGCCTCCAATACCCAGAACGGCTAGCAACAGCAGTAAAATACCGGATAGGTTGGTGCCCTTCTGAGACTTTGCTTTAGCTGGAGGCTCTGTCTTCGATTCTTCTAGGTGCTGCAGTAGCGCTTCAGAGGATTCTAGATAGTCCTCAATAGACGGATCGAGATAATTCTCGTAGGATTTTGGAAAGTCTACAGGAGGCTCTGCGGGATGATTTAGAGCTTCGACGGCTTCTGAATCGAAGGTCGCATCCAAAGGGGTTTCAATCTCAATCATGCCGCCTTCATCTGCCGCTGCAATGCGCTCAGTATTGCTCGTGGGCACTAGTCCTAATATTTGGGCTTCAACGGCATCGTTCACCAGTGCCGCATCAGGAAGAGTTTCAGGCTATACCGACTCTAACCCCTCAATCGACTTCGTCTCGCTGATCCCCTTGGGTTCGGGGTGTTCTGAGTCGTTATGGGGTTCTAGAGCGTTTGCCGAGATGGGAGTGACCTCTGCTGCGGCCCCTTGTTGTTCAGAGCCACCTTCACCCAGCACATTGAGATCGGGTGACTCTGGAGCAGCCAGATCATTTTCGTCAACAGGACTCTCAACCATTTGGGGCGGCAGCGCAAGTTGAGCACGTTGCTGACGATAGTGACTGAGTTCATCCTCTAGTCTCAAGTCAAGGCTAGCGAGGGCATCTGGCAGAGCAGGGTGTAGGGCCGTTGATTGTTCAGGGGATTCTTTCATGACTTTAGAGGGGTCGCATCAAGCTCAAATCAACAACTACAGTGGAGAACAGGTCACAGTTTTCCTATTTATTAACAATAGAGGGTGAGGCCCGTTTTTGTAGCCACCCTGCCAATATCGCTAGACCAAAAGCACTCAAAATAGCAAGTCCGGCGAACATATAACCATTGCCTTTTTCAAACAAGTTCGCACCGATAGCCACCATCGGTACATCAGAAACGAGTGCTCCCAGCACTAAGGCTGGCAAGAACATATTCCACTTTGTTGTGGTTAAGCCTGCGCTGTAGCTCACAAAATCAAAGGCACCGGTCATTAACGCTCCAGCTAGCAAAAAAAAGTTGCTCTCCAAGTGTTTCTGACTGAGCGTGTCAACTTTTCCCATAAATCGAATGCCCACCAGCTTTTCCACGAGGCCGCGACCATAGCGTTTTGCGAGGTAAAATCCCAAGCTACAGGAGACGATATCTGCCAAAACCACGATCGCGACGGCAACAGGGAAGGGAAGGAAAGACCCTGCGAGAAAGGCCCACATCGTACTTGGAATAATAGGAATGACGATGCTAACCGCACGCAGTGCAAAAATACCGAAGGGTGCCCAAGGTCCAAGGCTTCTAACCTGGGCTTTAAGAGGGTCTAAGTTCACCTGTTGAAACAGCCAAATGGCTAGAGCAACAATAGCCACAATCAGTAAGAATTTAATGCCCTTACGTAGCGTTTTGTTCATAGAAGAAAAATCTGAGTTTGCTACCAGCTTAAAGCATGGAGCTTCACCAGCACTATGTATGATACGGAACTGGGACAATATGCCATGACGTTAACGTATCGATTTCTGAAACCACGATTCTGAGATTTCGCCTGATCTAACAACGGTGGTAGAAAACTTGTTTTTCACCATTCGCAGAGCCACTGTCTTTAGTATCACCCCTAGCCGAAGAGACGGTCTTTAGGATGTCAGCCTTTAGTCGCGTTGTGGCCCTTTGGTGCCTGGGGCGAGTTGACGTCACAGCGTTCCAAGACATGGCGAAGGCTGAGATCGCAACAGTACTCGCAGGTGAACTTGAATGATAAGTAAAATTCATTGATAATATTAAAAAGTATGACATTCCCTCTGGCGCTTACATCTCCATCGCTGAGAATGTTCTCTATAGACAGGAAAGGTTAGCTGTGACCGTCGATTTCTTCATCTCTTGATTTTTTCTTACACTCATAAAAAGACTAAAAACTTTAAGCTCCAAGTTTTCTCTCTGTTTTAGCCCAGCCTGCCAAGGAAGCGACGATATTATGCAAGATGCGATTACCGCAGCGATTACCACCTCTGATCTGCAAGGGCAATACCTTGATTCCGGTACTCTGTCTAAGCTTGAAGATTATTTTCTAACCGGTCAGCGTCGGGTCAAAACGGCAGCCATCATGCGTGAAAAGGCTGCTGATATTGTCAAAGATGCAGTGGCCTATTCTCTCTCTGGGGCAGATATAACCCAGCCGAGCGGTACGATGCATACGACGAGTCGATATGCGACCTGCGTTCGTGATCTTGATTTTTATTTGCGATACGCCACCTACGCAATGGTTGCAGGCGATACCTCAATTTTAGATGAGCGAGTCCTGAATGGCCTTAAGGAGACTTATCGGTCTTTGGGAGTTTCAGTTAACGCCACGATTCAGGCAGTCCAGGCGATGAAGATCGTCACTAAGCGAATCGTCGGGGAAGAAACCAGTCGTGAAATGGATGTTTATTTTGACTATATCTGCGACAGCCTTAGCTAAAAGTAGGTTGCTCCCATAGCCGAACAACTTGAATCAAGGATGCCCAGGTCAGTAAAGAGCTTTCCTGGGCATTCCTTTGGCGAAATCTTTGTCAATCTCGTGTTTCTTCTAAAAATCAACCCCTCGCTTCAGATCAACTCCTTTTTCGGCATAGTGCTTGTGGCACACCATTTCTGAATGGACGCTGGCAAGATCAAAGTAGGCGGGCGGGTTTTTGCAGCGGCCTGTGACAATGATTTCGGTATCTTTGGGTTTGCGTAAAAATGCCTGCATAACGGGTTCTTCTGGTAATAGCTCTAGGTCTACCGTGGGATTAAGCTCGTCGAGAATAATAGTTTTATACAGGCCAGAGGCGATCGCAGCCCGCGCAATTTCCCAGCCCCGCTCGGCTTCAACGTAGTCAATTTCTTGCTGCTGACCGCGCCACACAATCGCATCACGGCCACAGCGTTGATGATCGACGAGTTTAGGATAGCTCTGCTGCATGGCGGCAATGGCGGCATCTTCGGTATAGCCCCGCCCCCCTTTGAGCCACTGCATGATAAACACGCGGTGAGACTGGTCTTCACTGATCCCCCGACCAATGGCTTGGAGTGCTTTGCCTAGAGCGCTAGTGGATTTGCCCTTGCCATCGCCGGTATAGATTTCAATGCCTTCAATGCCCAGTTCTTCGGCCCGATGGGAATAGGGCTTCATTTCTGAGTGCAGATCGGTAATCTCTAGAAGCTGGCCCGGTGTCCCTCTGCCGGTGGCAATCACTTCGAGATGTTCCGGTTTTTCTTTGAGAGACCGAACCACATCGTCAATAGACAGGAGGCCCAAATCTAAGACCGGGTTAAGTTCGTCGAGCACAATCACGGAGTAGAGGCCCGATGCAATCGCACCTTTGGCAATATCCCAGCCCCGCTGTGCTTCTTG
>JBAUJD010000077.1:0-1635 GCA_049683515.1 Thermosynechococcaceae cyanobacterium
CCACCCACAGCATTGGCCCTTGCTCAGGGACATGCTGCCAGCCACTGGTTTGTACTCGAAAGTAATGCTGATACAGCCAGTCCCACACTGGAAACTGAGCCTGAATAAATTGAGGGTCGCGCAGATCGAGCAGCCAACCCGGCTTCAAGGCTGTGGGCAAGTAGGACATAAATGTGTCATGAACAGAGCAGCTAATCCCTCAACCCTACCCCGACCAGAGACTTAGGAATCAGGATGACAGCGATCGCACATCCCATGCACCGTCACTTCGTAGCGGTCTACCTGCAGTCCGGGACGAAGTTTCTGACCGCCAAGGTTATCAAACGCATTCCAAGGAATATCTTCAATCTCACCACAGCCCTTGCAGCGAAAGTGATGATGGGGTGTCACATTGGCGTCATAACGAGAGACACCCTCTTCTAGCAAAACCTCACGAACCAAATGCACATTCCGCAGTGCCTGCAAAGAGCTATACACCGTCGCCTGGGACGACACCGGATAATCTTGATTGAGATCAACAAGAATTTGATCCACCGTTGGATGATCCGTCCGTCCCAATAAATTGGCATAGACAGAGTATCTCTGGGGTGTCACCCTTAAACCCCGTTCCTTGAGAACCCGGATCAGATCATTGGCCTGCTTGGTCGCCATAGCCTGCAAATACTAACGTGTGTAGCACCTATTATATGAGCCAAAAGCTGAACTTTCCAGATTTATTCATAATTTTTCTCCTAACTGAGTTATTACTACTATTGATTTATTCCTAAATAAGAATTATTCTAGTTTAGGGGTAAGGACAATCTCGTCAATAGCCCAAACTTCTTACAGTTAGCAATAAAGAGGCATCCATGGTTGTTATCGCTCAAGAAAAAGTACCTGACGTCACCTTCAAAACTCGTGTTCGTGATGAGTCCATTGGCGGAGACAATCCCTTTCGGTGGCATGATCTGACGACTGCAGATATCTTTGCTGGTAAGCGTGTTGTTGTGTTCTCCCTACCTGGTGCGTTCACCCCGACTTGTTCCACCAGTCACCTCCCTCGCTATGAAGAGCTTTATGACGAGTTCAAGAGCTTGGGCATAGACGCCGTTATTTGTCTGTCTGTAAACGATGCCTTTGTCATGTATCAGTGGGGCAAGCACCAGGGCGCGAAAAATGTCTTCTTGCTGCCCGACGGAAGCGGTGAATTCACCCGCAAGATGGGCATGTTGGTCAACAAAGACAATCTAGGCTTTGGCATGCGGTCTTGGCGCTATTCAATGGTGGTTAACGACAGCAAAATCGAAAAAATCTTCGTAGAGCCAGACTTTGGTGACAACTGTCCCACAGACCCCTTTGAAGTTTCTGATGCAGATACCATGCTGGCTTACCTAAAAGGTGAGTAAAACCGTTCTAAGTACTGCATTCTATCAAGTTCCTTCGCAGTACTCCGCCTATACCCGCAGGGTTAGGGGGTGGTGTAGCGGTGCGACCCCGGCCCGTCGCACGGGCCTAGGGAACGCGCACCAAAAGAGCAGAGCGTGACCAATCGGGAACAATAGCGCAATGCCTACATCAAGAATGCTAGAGTGTAGGCATGTTGAATATGACGTGGGAATTCAAGCTAGAGCCAACTGCAGAGCAGGTTTTAGAGAT
>JBAUJD010000078.1:0-2257 GCA_049683515.1 Thermosynechococcaceae cyanobacterium
GTTCTACCCAAACAATGATTCCTTCGAGCCGCGTTGATTTAGGATTAGCTGGGCTAGTTCTAAAAAACCACGCTGTTCTGGGTGGGATGCGATCGCACTCGGCATAAAATGCATATCATCCAAATACTCAGCAACATTCGCAACCCCCACTGAATAGGGAAACACCGTTGGATCAAAGAGTTCATCATCATTGGGACTGTCACCAATGGTAATTAACTGATCCGGGCGGCGCTGAAGTTTCAAATGTTTGCTTAAAACCTCTAGCAATCCCGTTTGCTTATTTTGCCCCAACGGCTTGATATGGCATTGAACATTGCTGTATACAAATCCCCAACCCGCCTCTAGACAAATCTGCTTCATGCGATGCAACTCTTCTGTGGCAAAACCAGGATTGGCATAGGTCCAGTCGGTCACCCGAAAGGCATTGTCTGACGCTTCTTCAATGAACGAGAACTCTGCTTTGAGCTGGGTAAATATCTCCGCGAGTTTGTAGCGATGGGTTGACCTATCTTGGATGGGAGTAAGCAAAACCCCGGCTGGATCGAGATGGGGACTGTAGAAGAGACCGCCGTTTTCTGCTATTGCACCCACAATTGGCAAATAGTAAGCCAGCCCATTCACCCAACCCGCCGACCGCCCTGTGGTCATTAGAACTGTGACTCCCGCCTGTCTGAGATCGAGGAGTGTCTGAAGCAGGTCCCCCGTTAACTCTTCGTCAAGGGTGAGGGTGCCGTCCATATCGGTGGCAATGAAGTTAAGGCTAGAAGGCCAACGGGGGAAAGCGTCAGCAAGGGGCAAAATTGTCATGGGCAAGTCGTGAGCAGTACCATCAAATCCTACTCCTTCGGCAAGAACTCATGATCTAGCACCTGCTGCAGACTATAGGGAGACTTTGCCGGAAAGCTATCAATATCTAGCCCCGTCTCATCAGCCGCAAGGGCTTGGGCTTTGCTATAGCTCTTGTTAAAAACCTGTTCGTAGTAGTTTTTCAAGCTAGGGCTATCTTCAAACGTTTCCTGTATTCGGTTGCGATGCTCTCTAATGGTTGCTTTCCAGCTATTCGTGCGCTTGCTGGGTTGGTACTGCCACTTCAAAAGGTGAATTAGTAAAACACACAGATTGCTCCTCAGTGCGTTCTTTTCACTGCTCCCCAAGGTTGCTACTTCGTCAATGAGATTCTCAAGAGCTAGTTCACTAAATTTACCTTGCTTCATTAGCGCTGCAGCTTCGTTGATCCACTCCGCAAAATCAGTCTCATACATCTCTTGGTGAGATGGCTTAGGGGCCGCTCTATGCTGCTGTATGCTCGATGTTGGTGGGCTGGTCATAGCTGCTGTCACCCAGTTATTCACTATCCCCAATTTGACACACTTGCGGTGCTGTCGTTCTTACTGCACACAGACTGGAGAGAGCTAAGGCTACAAAATGATGGTTTTAATGTCGGATGAATTGCGATCGCAACTCTCCACCCCGCTCAAAATAGGCAATCTCAGCGTCAACAGCCGTGTCCTGCAATCCCCCCTCTCTGGCGTCACCGATCTGGTGTTTCGGCGGCTGGTGCGTCGCTATGCCCCCGACTCAATGCTCTATACCGAAATGGTTCATGCCAGCCAAGTGCGCCACGTCAGCGAACTGCCCCAAATCATGGAAGTCGATCCCCACGAAGAACCGATTAGCGTTCAGCTTTTTGACTGCCGCCCTGACTTTTTAGCTGAAGCGGCTCAAATGGCGGTGGCCGAAGGAGCTAACACCATTGATATCAATATGGGCTGTCCCGTCAATAAAATTACAAAGAAGGGGGGCGGTTCTTCATTACTGCGCGATCCAGAAACTGCCGAGGCCATTGTTAGATCGGTGGTTAAGGCCGTTGAGGTGCCTGTCACGGTGAAAACGCGAATCGGCTGGACTGATGAAGAAATCACCATTTTGGACTTCGCCCAGCGAATGCAAGAGGCCGGGGCCAAGATGATCACGGTGCATGGAAGAACGCGATCGCAAGGCTACAAAGGCCCAGCCCAATGGGACTGGATTCGGCAGGTCAAGGAATCGCTTGAAATTCCTGTGATAGCCAATGGCGATATTAACTCGGTCGAGTCTGCGGTGCAGTGCTTGGCAGAGACCGGAGCCGATGGCGTCATGTGTTCACGGGGCACCTTAGGCTACCCCTTTTTGGTCGGGGAGATTGATTATTTTTTGAAAACGGGTGATCACAAAGCCCTGCCGACCACAGTGGAACGGCTGCAGTGCGCTCGTGAGC
>JBAUJD010000079.1:0-3018 GCA_049683515.1 Thermosynechococcaceae cyanobacterium
ATATAATGGACCAAACAGGTCACGCTCTATGGTGAAGATGAACAACGAACCTTAGAAAAGCAAATTACAGCAAATAAATCAGATCGTCCCTAGACTGTTAATCAAGAAAAATGATCTCCTCATCACAACCGGTAGGCCACCATTCTTGATACCTTCCAAGGATTAAGGCAGCTCTTGCTGAGCATTGCTCAACTATACGTAGCATTGTTCAAGCTCACCCTCAATAACCGCGCATGACCCCCACTTGTACCCCCCAGCAACTTTCTGGATTAGTTGATGCTTTACCCGGCATTGTTTTCTATTGCTCAGACGTAAAATCTCTGAACATAGACTATCTTAGTGAGGGGTGCCTATCGTTGACGGGATACACTCAAGCGGAACTGACCACGCAACAAGTGCCCTACCCGACCTTGATTTATCCCGAAGATTTACCAGAGCTTCAACAGGCTATTAAAACAGCCGTTGCCGATCTAAAGCCCTATAGTGTAGAGTACCGCATCCAAACCAAGAACGGCGAGGAACGGTGGCTTTGGGAGCAGGGACAGGTCATTCGCCAAGCAAATCAGGCGGTGGGATTGACCGGCTTTATTACGGATATTACAGCGCAAAAGCAGAGGCAGGCACACCTCCAGCAAGAGGCCTTTTATGATCCCCTCACAGCGCTGCCCAACCGTGCCCTCTTCATGGATCGCCTCGATCACCTGTTCCGCAGATCGCGGCGGCAGGAAGGGTATTGCTTTGCGGTTTTATTCCTTGATTTAGATCGCTTTAAGGTGATTAACGATAGCTTAGGGCACAGTATCGGCGATCAGCTTTTGGTTGCGATCGCTCAAAAACTCCAAACACTCCTCAGGCCAGGTGACACGGTAGCCCGATTAGGAGGCGATGAGTTTACGATGCTCATTGATAACATCACCTCAGCAGACGATGCGGTTTTGGTGTGCGATCGCATCCTCAAAGAGATGAATCTACCCTGCACCCTAGAGGGGCGCGAGGTGATCAGCACCACCAGCATCGGCATTGCCCTTAGCTCTGAAAACTAACAACAGCCCGAAGAGCTGCTGCGGGACGCTGATATTGCCCTTTATCATGCCAAGGCATCGGGCAAAGCCCGCTACGCCTTCTTTGACGCCACGATGCATCTTGAAGCGGTGGCCCGACTCGACTTAGAAACCGATCTGCGGAAGGCCATTGAACAACAGGAGTTACAGCTCAACTATCAACCCATCACCGCCCTAGAAACCGGCAATCTGAAGGGATTTGAAGCTCTTGTCTCTTGGCAACACCCTCAGCAAGGTCTGATTGGCCCCAATGATTTCTTGTCTGTGGCCGAAGAAACGGGCCTCATTATTCCGTTAGGTCACTGGGTGCTCAGAGAAGCTTGTACCCAGCTTCGCCAGTGGCAACAAGCATTTCCACAGGCCCAAGACTACTTTGTCACGGTCAACTTGTCGAGTAGTGAACTAAGGCACCCCAGCCTGATTGTTCAACTTCAGCGAACCCTAGCAGAAACACAGCTCTCAGCTCACTGCCTTAAGCTAGAAATCACCGAAAGCACGATTTTAGATAAGAGTGACTCGGTCCTCGCCCGTCTTTCTGAACTGAGAGCACTAGGCATTCAGCTTTGTATTGATGACTTTGGTACGGGGTACTCTTCTCTGAGCTATCTACAGAGTTTTCCGATCAATTTTCTCAAAGTCGATCAGTCCTTTGTTCATCAACTCGATAACAAAGAAAATCTAGAAATCGTCCGGGCCATTCTCAACCTAGCGAAGACACTAGATCTACAGGTCATCGCAGAGGGCGTCGAAACCATTAATCAACTTCTACAGTTGAGAGCCTTGAGCTGCCACCAGGGGCAAGGATATTTTTTAGGGCGTCCGTTGTCGGTGCCAGAGATGGAGTCGCTGATCGAGCAAGAGGGCATTTGGCATGAAAATAGCGGCTACACCGTATCTTTGCCGCAACTGGTGATTCGCAAACCGTCGGGGCAATCGAATCTATTACTAGCGGGGCGCACCGCCTGGACTATCGGTCGTGGGTCTCATAACGATATCGTGATCCAAGATCGCATGATTTCACGAGACCACGCCATGTTGATCCAGCTTGTGCGTAGTGGAACGTTCTACTTTGTCGATCTCTGGAGTCGTAACGGCTCTAGTCTAAATGCACAAAGGGTTCAGACCCCTCAACGCCTCCAGGATGGCGATCGGATCCAAGTGGGCAAGACCGAGTTAAGATTTCAGCTCTCCTCCTCGATGCCGAGCCTGTCCCCTCAAGCACCGGTCATTCCATCGGTTTTACTGATTCAAACCACCCATGCCCAAGGTGATATTTGGCAGCATCTCTTAGCCGCTCAGGGGGTTGAGGTGCTGTGGCAGATGGCCGATATTGAAGTTATTCCCACCTTAGAGCAGCTTCGAGTTTGCGATGAACACTTGCCCGATGTACTCATTCTTGATATCGCAACCCTCGCACCCGACCCTGAGATTTTTCTAGATTGGTATCGCAACTATGCAGAGCTGCCGCTGCTGTTGACCCATGCTCCTAATCAAGAGCCTCATGCTTCCATTCAAGCGCTTCGAGAGAATCCTCTTGTTGAAATTGTGCCCCACTTCCCCAGCCACGATTTGCCCAGTCACCAAGCTGAAGTCACTGCCAGCTTGAACTGCGCCTTAGAGATGATGAGTAAACCATTACTGGAAAGGCCAGACCTAACGGAACGGCTATCCAATATTCAGCTCCTTCTGAATCATCAAACCCTTCACTGAGAATAATGGACGGGCTAGACAATGACTGCTCCCTTGATTGAAAGCATTGAGTACCCAAAACTCTAAGATAGTTTTGCTAAACTCGAAGAAAATCATTACTCCGGCCATGGTTCTCAACCTAACTACGACTCTTTTCCTCTTCTTAGGCACTGGTATCGCGCTCTGGATTGTGCTGAAGCTGCTAGATCTTGTTGTTCGACCACTGCGGCAGAACAATGAAACCCGTGAACCCCTAGCCGGAGCGGAG
>JBAUJD010000080.1:0-9228 GCA_049683515.1 Thermosynechococcaceae cyanobacterium
GACCTAAGCCAACTTTGACATTGCGGCCCGATTCAGGGTGAACCCCTAGTAAGCGCGGCAGTGCTAACAAATTGACGGCCTGCTCTAGGGTGACATCCTCCATCGTGATTCCCTTGGGCAAGGATGATCGCTTGGGTTTTTTGTTCTCCTCGGTGACATCGCCTAACTGCACGTAGGGACCGTAGGCACCGAGCAAAATATAGATGGGTTCCCCTGTCTCTGGATGCAAACCCATTTTTTCAGGCCCCTCAAGCTTTTGCTTGAGCACCTGCTGCACTTGCTCAGCACTTAAATCTGCTGGGGTCAAGTCCTTGGGCAGAGAGGCCTTGACCAGCGTTTCGCCGTCCCCATTAATTGATTCAACATAGGGACCAAAGCGACCAATTCTAACGGTGACCTCTAAATCATTGAGGTCGATGGTGCGGGCCTCGGCGGGATCAATCTGCGCTTCTCGCTCTTTAACCTGTCCCTCAAGTCCTGTCTCCCCTGAGTAGAATTTTTTGAGATAGGGGAGGTAGTCGGTTTCGCCCGTGGAGATTTCATCCAGGGTTTGCTCCATGCGAGCTGTAAATCCCGTATCCACTAAGTCAGGGAAATGCTTTTCTAGGAGCGAGGTAACAGCAAAGGCCGTGAAGGTTGGTACCAGAGCATTACCACCCTTTTGGGCATAGCCGCGATCAATGATCGTTCCAATCACAGAGGCGTAGGTACTGGGACGACCTATTCCTTCTTTCTCTAGGGTTTTTACGAGACTTGCTTCGGTGTAGCGGGCGGGCGGCTGGGTTTCGTGCCCAATAGCCGTTAACTCTTTACAGTCAGGATTGTCCCCTTGCTTCAGTGCCGGGAGAATCACCTCTTGATCGTCGATGGCGGCATCAGGATTGTCGGAGCCTTCGACGTAGGCCCGAAAGAAACCCGGGAAGTCAATGCGCTTGCCGCTTGCCCGAAAGCCTGCATCTTCAACCTGCAGGTTCACGGTAATAAACGTCTGGCGGGCCTCGGCCATTTGGGTCGCCACAGTGCGTTTCCAAATGAGGTCATAGAGGGCCAGTTCTACTTTCTTGAGACCTGTCTCTTGCGGGGTACGAAAGCTACTGCCAGCCGGTCGAATCGCTTCGTGAGCTTCTTGAGCGCCTTTGCTCTTGGTGGTGAATTGACGAGGCTTAGAGCTGAGATAGTCTTTGCCATAAAGCGTCTCTACACCACTGCGGGCAGCTTCGATGGCCTGCTGTGACAGATGAACCGAGTCGGTACGCATATAGGTGATGAAACCCTTCTCGTACAGGCTCTGGGCCGTCCGCATGGTCTCACGGGCCGAGAGGCGCAGCTTGCGGTTGGCTTCTTGCTGCAGTGTGGAGGTAATGAATGGCGGCGAGGGCTTGCGGGTGACGGGACGCTCTTCGATGCCTGCCACGGTCCAGGTTTTGTTGTCTAGGCGGTTCTGGAGGGCGCGCGTTTCGGCTTCATTGAGGAGGACAACATCGCGACCATCAATGATTTGACCCGTGTTTTCGTCAAAATCACTCCCTGTTGCCAGACGCTTACCTGCCAGCGTGGTCAGTTTGGCTTCAAAGGGAGCTTTGTCCTGTTCAAGGGCGGCTTTAAGATCCCAGTAGCTACCCTGCCGGAAGGCGCGGCGTTCTCGCTCTCGCACGACTAAAAGCCTTACGGCAACGGACTGGACTCGACCGGCAGAGAGGCTGGGGGCAATTTTTTTCCACAGCAGCGGCGAGAGGGTGTAGCCTACGAGCCGATCTAAGATGCGTCGGGTTTCTTGGGCGCGGACAAGGCGCTGATCTACGTCGCGGCAGTTATTGAGGGCGGCTTTAATGGCTTCATCGGTGATCTCATGGAAGACCATGCGCTTGATGGGCACTTTGGGCTTCAAAATCTGGAGCAGGTGCCAGCTAATGCTTTCGCCCTCACGGTCTTCGTCAGTGGCTAGGATTAACTCATCGGCGTTTTTAAGGGCATCTTTGAGTTCTTTGACAATTTTTTTCTTGTCTTTGGAGATAACGTACAGTGGCTCAAAGTCGGATGAGACATTGACGCCTAAGCTTGACCACTTCTCACCTTTGACGGCGGCGGGAATTTCTGTGGCGTCGCGCGGCAAATCGCGCACGTGCCCCATAGAAGCGGTGACGTGGTAGCTAGACGGTAGATAATTCCGAATGGTACGGGCTTTAGTAGGAGACTCAACGATAACCAGAGTTGACATGGTCTCAGTAGATGCTAGGGGCGGACGGGTGATTTAACTTTAAGTATAAAGACAGTCTTTAAAAAGGATAATGGTTCCTATAGATTACAGTCACTAAAACTGTAGTGCTCTCTTTAACTCCTGAAGTCACCATAGCATCGGTGCAGTCGGGCAGCGGCTTAGCTTTGATACCCAATGTTGCGAGGGTGCCCTAGAGCAAAGGTCATGTGATCGCGCAAGCCAGTCGAATTTACATGGTTTCTGCCTGTCTGAGAGGGTCGCAATCTTGCTATCCTGTTGAATGGTAATCGCGCTTCAATCCTCTCAATGTCTACTGGTAGTATCCTGCGACTCTTTAAGAGAATGCAGTGTTCTACAAGCCTTAGCCCTCTCACCACAGTCCTATAACGAAGATCCTGCCCACTATGGATGTCGCTAACCTTGCTACTCAACTGAACCCGACGGTCATTCTGCCGGAAGGGGTGGTCATTATTACTCTGATTTTGGTGCTGTTGGGTGACCTCATCTATGGTCGAGACTCAGCACGGTGGACGCCCTATGTTGCTATTGCAGGTCTGTTGGCCTCCGTTGCGATTCTTTACACCCAATGGAACCAGCCAGATTCTATAAGTTTTCTGGGCAGCTTCAACGGCGATAACCTCAGCATTATTTTCCGAGGGATTGTAGCGCTGTCGACGGTGGTAACGATTTTGATGTCGATTAGCTACGTGGAGCAATCCGGGAGCGCCATCGGCGAATTTATGACGATTTTGCTGGCGGCTACCGTGGGCGGCATGTTCCTCTGTGGTTCTGAAGAGCTGGTAATGATATTTGTCTCGTTAGAGACGCTCAGTATTGCCTCGTACCTGATGACGGGTTACATGAAGCGGGATCCTCGCTCCAATGAAGCCGCCCTCAAGTATTTGTTGATTGGCGCGTCTAGTTCAGCGATTTTTCTCTACGGTTTGTCGTTGCTCTATGGCCTTTCGGGGGGTGAAACTCACCTGGGCGATATTGCCGCAGCACTGCCTGATAGCTCTGGTTCTCTGGCGCTGGCGATCTCTTTGGTGTTTGTGATTGCGGGGATTAGCTTCAAAATTGCGGCGGTTCCCTTTCACCAGTGGACACCAGACGTTTATGAGGGTGCGCCGACGCCAGTTGTCGCTTTCTTGTCAGTGGGGTCTAAAGCGGCAGGATTTGCCTTGGCGATTCGGTTGTTGACCACGGCGTTCCCCATGCTAGAGGAGCAGTGGCAGTTAATCTTCACGGCGCTGGCAATTTTGAGCATGATTTTGGGGAATGTGGTTGCAATAGCACAAACCAGCATGAAGCGGATGCTAGCCTATTCTTCCATTGGTCAAGCGGGATTCATCATGATTGGGTTCATCGTCGGCACTGAGGCCGGTTATGCCAGCATGTTGTTCTATCTAATGATTTATCTGTTTATGAACCTGGGTGCCTTTGCCTGTGTGATTTTGTTTTCGCTGCGAACGGGTACGGACCAAATTAGCGACTATGCGGGTCTCTACCAAAAGGATCCGTTCTTGACCCTGGCAATGAGCATGTGCCTGTTGTCCCTGGGCGGCATTCCCCCATTGGCTGGTTTCTTCGGGAAGCTTTATATTTTTTGGGCTGGTTGGCAGGCTGGAGCCTATGGTCTAGTGATTTTGGCGCTGTTGACGAGCGTGGTGTCCATTTACTACTACATCCGCGTAGTCAAGATGATGGTGGTCAAAGAGCCACAAGAGATGTCGCTGGTGATTCAAAATTATCCTGCAACCAATTGGCAACCGCTGGGCATGAGACCGTTGCAGGTGGGCGTGATGGTTACTTTAGTGCTGACAATGATTGCGGGTGTGTTGTCTAACCCCTTGTTTACGCTGGTGAATACTTCGGTTGCCAGTGTGCCGGTGTTTAATCAAATTTCACAGGTGAGACCGGCTGATGCTGTGGCGATGCAGATTCCGGTTAGTGCTCCTGATTTAGAGCAGCTCTGATATTGCCTCTGATGATGGGTTGGCTCGACTGAAAATGACTGCAGTAAAGGTAGAGAAGATGCCTGTTATTGTCTTCGGCTTTATCTGTAAGCGCAAATAAAAGCTGCAGTTGTCTTCCAGGTGATGGTCTGGTTGAGAAGCTGCTGTGTCATTTGCGATCGCACCTCCCCCACTTCCCCTTCCGACAAATGCACCAATAGCCGATCTCGATAGGACAGCCGCTCTGCCTTTGAAGAAAACCACCGCTCCAAAAGTAGCTCTGTCACGTACAACTCAAAGCTGCTTTCTTCTAGAGTCACGGTTACCTGTAGTCCCAATTCCTGAAAAATCTGTTGCAGCCCATCCGGGTTAGCGGCGAGGTCACCGGCATCATAGAGGCTTTCTTCTGCCGCGACCCAGCGATCATATAGCCCTGGCTCCCTCGGCAAATCCACGAGCCGATAGAGTCGCTGACTCTGACTCGGAACCGTTTCAGCTAAAACAATGCGCCCAGTAGGCTGCAGTAAAGTCACCAACTGTGCGGCAATCTCGGCCTGATGCTCATGTCCCATTAACGTATTACGACCCACGATGGCATCAAAGGTCTGATCTTGCAGTGTTGATTGCAGATCCAATAGGGCTGTCTGTACAACAATAGGCCGCTGTAGCTCTGGTAATTTAACAGCCTGGGTTTTTAAGCCCTGGGCCGCCTGTGGATCGGCCACGCAGGCATAAACGCTGCCTTCGGGGACTTGGCGCAGGGCTTCCCAGGTGAGCAGACCGGTTCTAGCTTGCAGGTCTAAGACCACGTGATGACGCTGGAGTTGGGTGAGAGAGAAGATGCGATCGCGAATCTCTGCTGCATGACTCCCCGCCTGACCAATGGTTCTTTGCAGCCATCGCTCTTGGGCCTGATTAACGGGACTATAGCTCACCACATTCGTCATGGGTTCACTACTCTCAAGCTGGGCCTCTCGCTGCCGTAGAATCTGGGGGGCAATTTCAGTCTCCCAGCCTTGATCAGAGGGCTGATAGAACACCTGTCCCTGCAGGTTGTCGGGCAAATACTGCTGCGCGACCCAGTGATCGCGGTAGGCATGGGGATATTTGTAATTGGCACCGTGGCCGAAGGCGTTGCGATCGCGACTCCCATCTTTAAGCGGATTGGGGACTTCCATCTCTCGCTCTTTCTCAACCGCAGAGAGCGCATCGAAATAACCCAGCACGCTATTCGATTTTGGAGCCGCTGCCAGATATAGCGCCGCCTGCGCTAACGGATATTGTCCCTCTGGCAACCCCACCCGATCAAAGGCTTGGGCGCAGGCCATCACCACCCCTACCGCCTGCGGATCGGCTAGCCCCACATCTTCGCTGGCAAAAATCACCATGCGGCGAAAGATGAAGCGCGGATCTTCTCCGGCATAGACCATGCGTGCTAACCAGTAAATGGCCGCATCAGGATCTGACCCTCGCATACTTTTGATGAAGGCACTGATGGTATCAAAGTGAGCATCACCTTCTTTGTCATAGAGAATCGCTCGACGTTGGATAGAAGCCTCTGCGATCTCTAGCGATATCTGAATCGTTCCTGCGGCATCTGGCTCCGTCGTTTCCACCGCCAGTTCTAACGCATTCAGTAAGGCGCGGGCATCTCCATTAGCAATGTTGATCAAGTGAGCGAGGGCGTCGGGGGCTAGCGCAATCGATTGTTGACCGTACCCCCGCTCTGAATCTGCTAAGGCTCGATGGACAACCTGTTCTAAGTCGGCTTCCGTTAGCGGCTTCAGTTGGAAAATACGAGATCGGCTAACGAGGGCTTTATTGACCTCAAAGTAGGGGTTTTCGGTGGTGGCTCCAATTAACGTGAGGGTGCCGTTCTCGACCCAGGGTAGTAGGGCATCTTGCTGAGATTTATTGAACCTGTGCACTTCATCTACAAAGAGAATGGTGCGTTGGCTGCGCTGCCCTCGTAGGTGTTGGGCGGTATCGACGGCTTCGCGAATAGCTTTCACCCCTGCCAGAACCGCATTAATTGAAATGAAGTGGGCCAGTGTGGTGTTGGCGATAATCTGAGCTAGCGTTGTTTTGCCCGTGCCCGGAGGGCCGTAGAAAATGAGAGAAGAGAGCTGATCGGCTTGAATCGCTCGTCGGAGCAGCCGCCCTGGCCCCACAATGGCAGATTGACCGACAAACTCATCTAAGGTTCGAGGTCGTAATCGTGCCGCAAGGGGAGCCTCCGCTTCAATGAGCTGCTGCCGCTGGTGATCAAACAAATCCATAATGTATTGAGCTAGCTATACTCCACTTCTCAAAAATTGTTTTGTGTTTAAGTACTTTTTCTCTGATGCTATAAGGGTTTCAGGCGAAGTGAGGCGCTTTTATAGATTTGCGTTTAAGTACTGTTAAGCCCAAAACTGTAGGTAGCGACTTTCTTTGGTTGCAAGTTCCTAAGGGCTGAGGTCAGGAAAAACCTCTTGCACGGCCTGATGCAGGAGCTGGTGATGTTTAACATTCAGCCCCTTCGCTAGGGCCATATCTTTCTCTAAAGCCACAACCCCCTGATTGGCTAATTTGAGAATATAAGGCAAAGTACTGTGATTCAGTGCCTGCGTCGCCGTCCAAGGCACAGCCCCCGGCATGTTAGGGACTCCGTAATGGACGACCCCCGCTTCAACGTAGGTGGGGTCGCTATGAGAAGTCACCTTAAGGGTCTCAATACAGCCCCCCTGATCCACCGCCACATCCACAATCACAGACCCCGATCGCATCGCCTCTACCAATGGACGAGACACCAACAGCGGTGCCTTTTTACCTGGTACGAGCACTGCCCCGATCACCAAATCTGCCGTGGGCACTGCCTCTGTAATCGATTGCGAGGTGCTGTAAATCAGTTCCACTCGTGACCCAAACAGTGTTTCCAGGTAGGCCAGTCGCTCCACATTAATGTCGAGGATAGTTACCTGTGCGCCCATCCCCACGGCGATTCGTGCTGCTTCTGTGCCGACGACACCGCCCCCTAAAATCACGACCTTCCCCGGTTTAACACCAGGAACGCCACTCAGCAGAACGCCGCGTCCACCCTGCTGCCGTTCGAGAAAGTGGGCACCAAATTGAATCGAAAGCCGACCGGCAATGACGCTCATGGGGCTAAGTAACGGGAAGGTGTTGTTGAGTTCTACCGATTCGTAGGCGATCGCAACGCCCCCCGCTGTCATCAGTGCCTCAGTCAACCCTCGATTGGCTGCTAAATGGAGATAGGTAAATAAAATCTGGCCCGAATGCAGAAAATCGTATTCTGCCGCGAGTGGCTCCTTCACCTTGACCACCAATTCACGGCTCCAGACCTCTGCCGCCGCACTGACCACCTTGGCACCGGCCTCAATATAATCTGGGTCTGCAAAGCCAGAGCCGCACCCCGCACCCGCTTCGACAAAGACCTGATGTCCCGCTTCCTGAAGCGCCCGGATACTACTGGGGGTTAAACCCACTCGATATTCCTGATCTTTAATTTCTTTCGGAACACCAATTTCCATAGCTATGACTCCAATCGGGTCTTGATAGAGAGAAGAGGGGGTGCGCCCCATTGTATGCCCTCTATCGATATTAGACGGATGTCCCCAAGGGAAAAGCTTGTTTTAATACATCCAGCCGTGAGCAGTCCCAATAGTCAATGTGGGAACAAACTAACCCAGCGTCATTGAGCTGCAGTTCACTGCGGCCCGAGATCGCCATCTTGGGTTGCCAAGGGAAAGGGGCTTGCCACCGCAGGGTCCAGCGGGTCGTAATCTCGTTGCCCTGCTGCTGAATATCATGGACCTCCATAGAGGTGTTGATAAACCAGCGTTGAATGAACTGGATCATCTTTTGGTAGCGCTGCACCCCCCGAAAGTTGTTGAGGGGATCTTGAAAATAAACATCCTCGGCGTATAGGTCATAGCTTTGCTGCTTTGGGAACCTGGCATAGTCTTGGTTCAGGGCATCAATAATGCTCATTAGGCGCTCTCCGTTAGCGAGTGGTTTTGGTCGGCTTTAGCACAGCAATAATCGGTCGATGATCGGAGCCATTAGCGTGGCCGGACCATGCATCTATTCCTTTAAAACCCCGTGTCTCGACATGATCAATGGGCAATTTTGCCAAGATTAACGGCCACGCAGAATGAAAACTCCACGTTGCCCAGATCCAGTGACCTTTTGTCACACTAGAAATATAAGCCGCTTGCTCAAAGTCATGAAAATAAGGGGACCAAGGCGGCGTATTAAAATCTCCCATCACAATCACTCGGCCCTGAAGTTCGCGAAGATAGGGCGCTAACCGCTCAAATTGCTGATTACGAACTGCAAAGGAAGAGCGCGTCAGAGGAATTGGTGGGTGAAAACCGATGACGGTGATGATTTCTGTATCGGTTTGAATTCGAGCGACCAAGCTAAAGTTTTTGCCGTGATCGGATACGTTCGTGTATTCGGGCGTTACAGACAGAAGCGGGTAGCGACTAAAGAATGCATTCGCCCCCGCCGGAGAACGCGCACTGTAGGGGTAATCTAGGCGACGCTGCAGTGCACCCATCGCCGTTTTCCCGATTTCGGTCAAAAAGAGAATATCAGGATCTTCTTTTTGAATGGATTGCCTAATCGCTTCATAATCACGGTTGTAGGCCCAAATGTTGTAAGACATCACTCGCAATCCGTCTGGATGGGAGCCGAGGGAGGGTAGACCGAGCCAACCTACCACCGGAGCTGCGGTCATTACCATTAGAAGGGCTGCGAGTCCTAGCCCCAAGTATTGTTGACGGAGCTGAGGCTTCCAGAGCCTCAAAATTAAGCCTAAGCCAGGAAACACAAGGAAATAGGGCCAAAGCTCCATCCCGATGGTCCAGGGAAATTGATGGTTGAGTGCGGTCCAGTGGCTAAAGAGCCAGAGGCCCAAACTGAGAAGAAGTAAGACAAAAGCCACTGTTTTATTCAATAGATTCGATCAATAGCAGCTCAACGCTTTGACGGTTGTTTGTTCTACTGCAAAGATTGCCCTGCTGCAAAAATTTGCTCAATGGTCATCAT
>JBAUJD010000081.1:0-1535 GCA_049683515.1 Thermosynechococcaceae cyanobacterium
GCCTCTAACAATCGAGTTGTCATGGTTGCAGAAATGCCGTTCCCGACTTCTTTTGCAATCACGGGGACGGGTAAGGCCGCACAAAGAGCTGCAATCTTGGCAAATAAGCCTTTGAAATTCGTGTCGCCTCGGCTCTGAACGCACTCTTGTAAAGGGTTGATGTGCAAGATTAAAGCATTGGCCTGGAGGGCATCGACGGCCCGCTGGCATTCTGCTAGACCGTAGCCATAGTTGAGCTGGACGACCCCTAGATTCGCATAGAGGGGGATATTTGGGGCGTGCGATCGCACCTCAAATGTCTCCGATAACTGAGGCTGTTCCACCGCCACTCGCTGCGACCCGACCCCCATTGCTAACCCATAGGTCTGTGCCACCGTTGCCAGTCGAGCATTGATGATGTGAGCCAGTTCGGTGCCCCCCGTCATCGAAGAAATCAGGAGCGGTGTCTTTAAAGACTGTCCTAAAAAGGTGGTGTTGAGTTGAATCTCTTGAGCATCCAGTTCGGGTAGGCAACTGTGAGTAAACCGATATCGCTCTAGCCCCGTTGTGATCTCTTTGCACTGCACCTTGTCATCTAAACAGATACGAAGATGATCAGCCTTGCGGCTTTGGATGGTGCTATCCGGTGGGGTGGGTGCGATCGTCACAGCTTGCAGAAGAAATGATGGAACCTTCAATTATGGTAATGAAAATTGTGGTCAACCGTTGCTTTCGTCGGTTCAACGCGGCTGTGCTGCAGGACCATAGCCTGTAATCCATAGGGCACCGTCCTTTAAATAGGTACGATAGCTCTCTAAAGTGGGGAACCAAACGGTCGGCTCCCAATGATTCGGATCTGGCTCGGCTTGAGGTCGGAGAATTCGCCGAGTTTGGAGCGCTTCTAAGCCAGCGTCGGTTGCGAGAGCGGTCCACTGTTCTGCTGAAAGACAGGTAATCTCAAAGCCTAATCCTTCGGGCCATGAGGCGGTACCGCTAGAGTCTTGGTAGTAATCAATGATGAGGTCAAAACGCCCTCCAGAGCTTAAAACTCTGGCGACTTCTTGCAGGGCCGTGAGCGGCTGGGCGCAGTAGTAAAGTGCTTCTATGGTGATCACATGGCTAAAGCTTGATGAGGGCCAAGGGAGATCAGTAAAGCTGCCGATCTGCAGTTCAGCATCGGGAGCGTTGTCTTGAGCGGTGGCAATCATTTTGGCAGCGGCGTCAATGCCGCAGGTGCGCCTAAACCCTGCCTTCGCTGCTTGAGCCAGAAATGCGCCGGTCCCGCAGCCAAGATCTAAAAGGCATGCTTGGGGATTGATTGTCGGGGCAAGGTCTGCCAAAAGAGCTTCAATCAAGGGTTGATGGCCGGTTGCCATTTTTTGAGCGCGGTCAGTACTGGCCCATTGATCAAAGAGGTCGCTGATGTGCGCTGGAGCCGACGAAACCGGTGATTGAGAACGGTCCATGTTGTGAGTGATCCATGAGTGCAGACTCTCATGGTAGGCCGAATTGATGCGTGCTGAAATTGCTGGATAAGGGATGCTGGTTCTGGGAGG
>JBAUJD010000082.1:0-3386 GCA_049683515.1 Thermosynechococcaceae cyanobacterium
ACCGAAACCTTAGAAGGCTTCTTGCTCAAAATCAGCCACGCAAACAGTCCAACTAACAAGGGCTGAATCGCTCCTGCGGTTGCGGCTACGCCTCCCGGAAGGCGGTAAGCTGCCACGAATAACAGCGCCTGGAAAACACCAATATTCAAGCCTCCTAAAATCAGCATCCGCAGCCACCAAATGCCCTTGGGCAGCTTCCTTAACCCAACAATTAGCAGAAAGCCGATGGGAAGCGATCGCATTGAGGCCACCAATAGCGGATGATTTGGTGGCAAAAACTCAGTCGCCACAGCATAGGTCGTTCCCCAAGAGACAGGGGCGAAGGCCGTTAGCAAAAGATTAGATAAACGATTTGTCGATGTTTTTGTCATTTTATCTTGATGTCAAGATGCTTTACGTCAAGATTCTAGCATTTATCTTGAAGTTAAGATTGTTGATGATCAGAGTTTTGATGGCAGACCGCGATGGCTTTTGATGCAGTTGACGAAGTATTAGCGCAGTGGCAGAAAGAGCGTCCTGACCTCGATGCCTCGCCAATGGAGGTCATGGGCAGAATGGCGCGGTTAGCCAAACACCTAGAGCGATCGCTGGAAGAAGTCTTCTCAGGCTTTGGCTTGAACGGTGGAGAATTTGATGTGTTAGCCACTCTGCGTCGATCGGGTCCGCCCTATCAGCTTTCACCCACGGCGTTATTTAATTCAATGATGGTGTCGTCCGGTACGATGACGCATCGGATTGACCAGCTAGAAAAATCTGAGCTTGTGGAACGTATCCCTGACCTCAGCGATCGCAGAGGGACGCTGATTCATTTAACCAACAAGGGTTTCAGTGTGATTGAAAAAGCCGTTGAAGCCCATGTTGCCAATGGAGAAAAGATTCTCAGTGTGTTAGAGCAACCAGACCATGACGCTCTAGCCGAGTTGCTGCGTAAGCTTTTAGTTTCGTTTGAGGATTGATGCTCTCCCGTGCAGCAAAAATAGCTGTGAGGTTTTTGTATGGGCAGTAAACTAACGCCATTCCTGATGTGGAATTACTCATCCCTGGCTGCAATGGTATGACACCGAAGGAAACTGGACTTTGAACGATGCTGAAAAAGCTGATCTAGATCAGCTCTGATTGAATGGGACTCTAGTTATCTCGTAATTTATTTGATTGATGACGATATTGCTGCAGTCGTTGAACGAACCCTGCTGCAGCAATTTCAGCCGTGGTTTGCAGGGCTTCTGCTGTCATGCCATCACGAGCGCTACCGGAGAGGCCGACCAATATTGTCATGGCATAGTCTGAGAGTGCCTCGATCTCAGCATCGGGCAAATCAGGACCGCTAGCTGCAATGCGATCGCAAATTAACTGTCGGGTCGCTTGACGAAAGCCTGCCGTCAACGCTTGAGCCTCAACATCACCACAGTTCCGAGTCCCATCCAAAATCAAACAACCCGGACAATCAGGATTAGCACTATAAATCTCAGCAGCGCGCATAAATAAATGCGTGATTGCGTCTTCTAAGTGATCCTCTGCCGCTAAGGCGGCTGGTAACCAGGAGCCATTGATCTGGACGTAGTGCTGTAGTACTTGTTCAAATAGAGATCGCTTGCTGCCAAAGGCGGAGTATAGGCTAGGGGCCGCAATTCCAATCGCTTGACTCAGTTCTGCTACCCCCACGCCATCATAGCCCCGTCGATGAAACAGATTCATTGCAGTTGCGATCGCACTTTCCAGATCAAATCCCCTCGGTCGCCCCCGCCCAGATATTTTTTTAGTGGTCACTAGCTTATTCTCATTTTCCCTGCTATCGTATTTCTATAGTACTCGATACAAAAACAGGAAAGGCGCAATTATGGCAACACTCACTGGCAAGAAGGCATTGGTTTTGGGCGGCAGTCGCGGCATTGGGGCTGCTATTGTCAAGCGGTTGGCTGCAGAGGAAGCCACTACAGTCTTCACCTATGGCGGTTCAGTGGAGGCAGCACAGGCGCTAGCAGATAAAACCGGCACCGCCGCCGTTCAGGCAGACAGCGCGGATCGAATCGCAGTGGGCAAAGTGATTGCAGGCCAAGGTTCGCTGGATATTTTAGTCATCAATGCAGGCGTTCTCGCGATGGGTGACCCACTAGAGCTGGCTCCAGAGGACGTAGATCGCATGATTGATATCAACGTGCGGGGACCATACCATGCTGCGGTAGATGCGGCACGACAGATGAATGATGGCGGACGGATTGTGATCATTGGTTCAGTCAATGGCGATCGCATGCCTTTCGCTGGGGGCGCAGCTTACGCCTTAACAAAATCTGCAGTGCAGGGAATGGTGCGGGGGCTGGCGAGAGATTTTGGCGATCGCGGCATCACCGTCAACAGCGTTCAGCCCGGTCCAGTCAATACAGATATGAACCCAGAAGAAGGGCCGATGAAGGACATGATGCATTCATTTATGGCGATTAAGCGCCACGCCCAGCCTGAAGAAATTGCGGGAATGGTAGCTTACCTTGTGGGGCCAGAGACATCGATTGTCACGGGCGCACAGCACACGATTGATGGTGGTTTTGGAGCGTAGAGCAGATCATATCGTTGCAGGAACTGAAGCCATTATGTTTACGAGTCATACCTCTAAATTTTGGAACAATCGCTACCGCGAACCGGGCTACGCATACGGAACAGCTCCGAACCAGTTCCTTACAGAGCAACAGCATCGGATTGCTCCCGGCATGAAAGCACTGGTCATCGGCGATGGTGAAGGCCGAAACGGCGTCTGGCTAGCTTCTCAGGGACTGGATGTTTTGTCGGTTGACCTTTCTGAGGTTGGCTTAGAAAAAGCTCAAGATCTAGCTGCTCAGCAGGAGGTGCAGCTTCAAACTCAGCGCGCTGACCTAATAACTTGGGACTGGCCGACAGCTACCTATGATTTAGTCGTTTCTATCTTTGTTCACTTTGCGCCTGAGGTGCGATCGCAAATGCACCGAGCAATGTTAAAGGCTCTCAAGCCGGGTGGGTTAATAATATTAGAAGCTTTCAACCCAGCTCAGCTTCAGTATCAAAGCAAATATGACTCAGGCGGGCCGCAGAAAAAAGAAATGCTGTATTACCCTGAGATGCTGCAAGAAGACTTTGCAGACGGCCATATTGTAGAACTTTCTGAAACCATCACAACCTTGCATGAAGGGACTTACCATGCAGGCAAAGCCTCTGTTATTCGTTTGATTGTAGAAACACTTATTCAATAGGGATTGTTGCGATGGTCTCCGATCTGCCTATGTCCTTTGGACAGGCTTTGCCAACGGTCATCGCATCTATCTCAAACACTATGCCTTACCCATAAGTCCTGAAAGCTTAGTGACAATTGAGTTTCAAGTCTAGGCTTGAGTGTAGAGTGTGACTTGAACTCTTATAAC
>JBAUJD010000083.1:0-7347 GCA_049683515.1 Thermosynechococcaceae cyanobacterium
GATTGAAGCCTCATAAACGACTCAATTTTCAACGAGGCATGAGAGCATTGACCCTTATTCAACAGGCATTATAGGTTCGTTGTCATCCCTAAAGGATTTTAGCGGTAGTGATTCGATTGCAAGTCGGCATTAAAGCCCTAGCTCTTGAAAGGGGCATAGCCAAAGGTGACGTTAAACTCACGACACCAGACGACGACGGACTTATAGTCGGCAGGATTCACGCCTGACGGAATTTCGTACCATTGCTGCCCATTGATGTTTTGAAGGCGGCCTAGGCTCACGTAGTCTTGCTCGGCATAGGTGGTAGGCACCTCGGACCGATGCAGCAGCACAAAGAGATCTGGTCCCTCATGGGACTGAAAAGCCTTGTCAAGCACAAGATAGCTCTTACCACTCTTATTAATGATGTAAGCATTACCTTGAGTGGGGTGATCGACCCCCACAAAGGCTCCGGTGAGTCTGGCCGGTGCCTGCTCGGCGGTGGCAGGCGGTACCAACGGGACTGCCGCACCAAACGTAAGCATTGACACCACACTAACGATGGCGATGTGATTCAATAAACCCATTTGAAAATCTCCTTAAAAAGCTCATATTTTGACTGTAACGGTTGTTCCCCGAGTTTTTCCTGGGCAGAATATGAAGGGTGACTGAAATCTTTGCTGGGCTGTTCCTGATGTTATCCTCATCCGATTCTCAGCTCTATGCGTCACAGTTAAAGAAGACGAACCCCTTCGATCAATTGATTATTTCAAGGCTCGAAGCGCTGAGTTGATTGCAAGTACGTTAAGCATCCTTGAGTGAGTCCATGATTTTGTCCCAACCCCGTCGCCAGAAACGGACGAGCAATGGACGTCGTTTCAAGCCCCCCCATACGACAACGGTCGTGATATTTGGGATCATCCTTGCCATTGTGATGTTCATGATTGCTTGGTCTACGAAAGGGAGTCATACCCAGGCCTTTTTTCAGCAGTTAGCGCACCTGCAAAGGCAACCTTTAGAGTGGCTTAATACCGCTCATCTTCCTACTGAGTATCTATGGTTCCCCACGATTGGACTGGTTGTTGCAGTGCTGGGAATCACGCGCTGCTCTCCACGATCTCAGCCTTGGTCGCGAACCATTGTGATCGCGATTCTGTGGGCTGTGACGGTGCGTTACTTACTCTGGCGGTTGTTGACGACCCTTAATGTCGCAGATCCGGTCAATGGCTTTTTCAGCCTAGGGCTATTATTCGCTGAACTGATGCTATTGGCAGGCACCTGTATTCAGCTTTTTCTGGTCTTAAGACATAGAGATCAAAGCCAGCGTGCGAACCAAATGGCGGTTGCGGTGAAAAATGGCACCTATACGCCCACAGTAGACGTTCTAATTCCCACCTATAACGAACCTTTGTTTATTTTGGAGCGGACGTTGGTGGGGTGTCAGGCCATGACCTACGCGAACAAAACAGTTTTCGTACTTGACGATACGAATCGTCCTGAAGTAGCCGCCCTCGCCGCAGATCTCGGCTGTCAATATATTGCCCGCCCCGACCATACCAACGCCAAAGCTGGGAATTTAAATTATGCGATCGCAACAACGACCGGCGATCTAATTACCGTTTTTGATGCTGACTTCATTCCCACCGAAAATTTCTTAAATCGAACGGTGGGATTTTTTCAGAATGAGATGATGGGGCTAGTCCAGACCCCCCAAAGCTTTTACAACTCCGATCCAGTGTGTCGAAACCTGGGCTGGTCCGATGTGCTGACGCCGGACGAGGAGATGTTCTATCGCTATATTCAGCCCATCCGCAGCAGCGCTGGCAGCATGGTCTGTAGCGGCACCTCCTTTGTGATGCGTCGCTGCGCCCTTGAAAAGATAGGGGGCTTTGTCACCGAGTCCGTCAGTGAAGACTACTTCACCGGTATTCGTCTATCTGCCCTAGGCTATGAGCAGGTTTATCTCAATGAGAAACTGAGCGTGGGCCTTGCCGCTGAGAATATGACCACCTTCGCCAATCAACGGATTCGTTGGGCCACAGGCACACTGCAAGGACTCTTCATTAGCAGCAACCCCCTCACGATTCCGGGCCTCACTTGGCTACAGCGATTGAGCCATATTGATGGTTTACTCCATTTTCTCAATGGTTTTACGCGCCTGTTCTTTTTAGCGATGCCTTTTCTCTATGCCTTTTGGGGGCTGGCTCCGATTCGCTTTACCACTGCCGATGTGCTCTATTTTTTCGTACCGTTCTATGCGGTCCAGTTTTTAGCCTATGCATGGCTCAATGGGCGATCTCGGTCGGCACTCCTGTCCGATCTCCATTGGCTTGTGATTGCGCTGCCGCTGAGCGTCGCGGTACTTAAAGTGCTGTTGCGACCCTTTGGCAAAGGCTTCACCGTGAGTCCTAAAGGGTTGGTTAATGATCGAGTTTCTTTCAACTGGCCATTGGCTTGGCCGATTCTGATTTTAGGTGCGCTGACGGCGGTGTGTTTTGTACTCAATCTCAGTAGCGTGATCAGCTCAAGTCTAGCGGCGGCTCCCAACAACCAAGGGGCGAACCTGGGCTTGTTCTGGAGTAGCTATAACCTGATCATGATTGCGATCGCCCTCCGTAGCCTAGTAGAGCTGCCGAAGCGCGATCCTTACCATTGGTTTAAGCTGCAATGGCATATTCACATTGAGGGCAATTCTGAGGGGGCGTCAATTAGCGGCATCACCACGCTGGTCTCTGAGCAAGGGGCAGATGTGACCCTGACCACAACAGAACCTGTGCACATTCCACTACACACTCCGATTCAGATCAAGATTGCCGACGAACGTCTTTTGCTGCAGGGGCAAGTCATCAGCCAAACCGCTGAGCAGGTCCATATCCAGTTTGACCTGGGTTCGCAGCAGAGACGGCGGCTGATTCAAGCCCTCTTTTGCCGTCCGGGTCGATGGCAGCATCGCCAAGTGCCAGGAGAGCTGCAGGCGCTCTGGATTCTCTTTCGATGCTTGGCCTGGCCGCGACCTCTGCTAAAGCTAAATCAGGGACGAGACCTGGCAGTGGCGCAGGGCTAAGTCTGGTTAAAAAATGTCAGGATGGGGCATCGCCGGTACCTTAACACTCCATCGAGTCCCATCAGCCCATGACCTTTAGCAGTTCTATTGCCCTATTCACTGCGATGGTGGCCTTGGCTCTGTTACCCAGCTTGAGTGTGATCACGGTCTTGGCCCGTTCGGCTGCATTGGGCTTTTTGCATGGGGCTGCCACCAGTGTGGGGATTGTAGCTGGGGACATTCTCTACATATTGCTGGCGATTTACGGCTTAGCTTTTTTGACAGAGCGTATGGGTGGGGCCATTGTCTTGATTCAATATGCTGGAGCAGCCTATTTAGTTTGGTTGGGTCTATCACTGTGGCGCTCTCAGGCTTTGGCCTTTGATCTTAAAAAGCCCTCTAATGCGTCTTTGGGTTCCAGCTTTTTTGCTGGTTTTTTGCTGACCTTGGCGGATCAAAAGGCAATCTTGTTTTACTTGGGTTTCTTGCCGGCCTTTGTCAATATCGCTACGTTGTCGATGGGGGATGTTGGGATTGTGGTCGCGATCGCCACCACCGCTGTCGGCAGCGTCAAGTTAGGCTATGCCCTGGTCGCAGATCGGGCGCGATCTCTATTCGCCAACGCAAAGACCAGCCGAGGCATGAATCTTGTGGCGGGCGCGATTATGATTGGCGCAGGTCTTGCCGTACTGCTTAGACGCTGAAGTAATAACAATCATCAGACGATGCCATATCCACTATGCGGCAATATAGACGAACTGCTTGATCTGTTTTGCATAAGCCTGAGGGCGTTCCAGGTCTGGGAAATGTCCACACCCTTTAAAGGTCATGATGTCTGCGGTGGGTACATGATCACGGAGTGACGAAAAGTTGGTCTGCCGATGCGAGAGATCTTTATTGCTGTGAATCAAGAGCGTTGGTGTTGATACGTCACTAATTTCACAGTCTTGAGTTTTACTGAGACCTTGAACAAAACTAGCCAGACAAAAGCAACCACCTGACTTGAGCGCTTGATCAGCAAACAGAGTAAATTGAGCTTTTTGCTCACTGCGTTTCGGTAAGGCACGATCGTACCAACCCACTGAAATCTTTCGCGTTAAACCCGCCATGATCATCTGCCCAACGTAGGGGACATGTAAGAGTTTGGGAATCATCTGATCATCCCATTGGCGCATGGCTTGCAAGGATGGGGTTTGTCCCAGGATCAAATGGGAAACCCGCTCTGGGTGATGCTTGGCGACATGGAGGGCAAAGAAGCTGTTGGCACAGGTAAAAGCCAATACAGCACAAGGAATGTTCAGTAAATCCATCACTTCTACGACGGTATCAGCCATTTTAGAGACGCTGAAATCGAAGCCAAAGGCTGGATAGGAAAAGCCAAAGCCCGGTAAATCAAAACAGACTACGCGAAAGTCTGGTGACAGTAGCTCAATTAAATCAGCGTAATGCTCAAGGACGCAGGGGCCATCAGGCACCATCATCAAGGGTTGTTTGTTGCCGCCTGTATCAAGGATGCGAAGGGTGCCAGCTTGAGTCTGTAGCAACTTCATCTGGTCTGACTGGAGACTCCGCTCTTGCCGTCTTCGTCCTCGCAGGGTTGCGATCGCACTATCAATAGATGAACCTTGCATAAAGCATCCTCGAAGACCAGCGCTAGACTCACTCTAGTTCCTCAACAGAGAATTTTTCGAGAGCTTGAGAACTGGATCTTCAGGCCGTGACGGAGAAGATTAAAGATGATGGCTGGTCATATCGTTCTCTCGACAGTCCCGAAAATGAGTTTTTTGGGGACATGCACAAAAGCGCAAACACAAACGTCCATCGACGCTAAGCGGCTGTTGCGGATTCATTCCCCGCGTACTGCTTGAGCCATGCAATTGAGGTTTGTTCAACTTTCACTTGGCAGTCATCGAAGGTTACCGAGTCTGGATCAAGGAAGTGCGCAATCGCCAACTCAATCACAAGCTCCGACGGGATCTCTATCTTCTCGGCATACTCTATGGCCCAACTCTGGAGAACACTCGGCAGTTCGACTAATAAACTTGTATCCTCTGCGGCACTGATTGGTTCGTTGCTTAGTGTGGTGTCCAGTTCTAGAAAGTGCTTCAGCGCTCCTTCAATAACAGCATCAGGTTTCAACGCTGATTCATTGGCGTAGGTCAAGATAGCTGCACAAATATCATCCGGCAATGATTGCAAAATGCGATGGTCTGTTGTTGAGTTGTGAGGATTCATGGGCCTAGTCCACCTAAGTCACGCGCACGTTATAAGGAGGTAGTAGCTGTCGGATGATCATCTGCTCCAATTGCAATGATAACCGAATCCATTGTATAGACAGTGTGACCACGGCAATCCTCACATCATCTGGATTCAATCGATCCATAAAAGCCCAGCCGAGGGCTTTGTGCCCACCTTTGAATCGGCCTTTGACACTACCGGACTTACCGATATAGAGAATGCCTTGAGTCTTATGCTTAACCGCATAGATCCCAGGGCTAGGCGGTAGCTCGGTAAATTCTCTAGTCAGCGGACAGCACTCATCGAACGGCATTTCATTAAGCAACTTAAGAATTCTCAAAGCTTCTGCGTCAATAACCTTTACAGCATCGTCCATTCAGTTGCGGCTAGCGAATAACTTAGCCCTATATTACGGCTACCGGATTGTACTGGAGCGCACCTCTGTTCCACTCAGTCTTCACCCCTTTCGCAGAATTGATCAGGCAGACAACCACTGAATCTACTGTCCAGAAAGCACCTGAGCGATCATGCGCTCGGCCTGAGCTGCATAGCTACCGCCAAACAAATTGAAGTGATTGAGGATGTGATAGAGGTTGTACAAAATCTTGCGCTGTGAGTAAGCCTCTGGCAGCGGCCAAGCCTGGTTATACCCCTCGTAAAAGGCTCGTGGAAAGCCACCAAATAGCTCTGTCATGGCGATATCAACCTCGCGATCGCCATAATAAACCGCTGGATCCAGAATCACCGGGACGCCCTCAGCAAAGGCCGCATTCCCTGACCAGAGATCGCCATGTACTAGAGATGGTTCAGGCTGGTGGTCTGCCAGGATGCTTGGGATCACCTCTAGTAAAGCTGTCCCTTGAGAAAAATGCCCGCCCCGCCGCTGTGCCAGCCGGAGCTGATAGCCAATGCGATGTTCGGCGAAGAATGCTCCCCAATTCTTGGTCCAGGGATTCATCTGGGGCGTCTCGCCAATCGTATTGCTCTGATGCCAGCCGTGGCCCTGCTCGCTTACCGTGCGATGCATCGCCGCCAACTGCCGCCCCATCTGATTCCAATCGGCCCTAGAAGATGACAAATGGAGCCACTCCAGCACGATATAGCTGTGCCCTTCAGTGATGCCCCAACAGATCGGCTCAGAGACTTGAATGGCCCCTGCTTGCGCCATCTCGCGCAGTCCCAGCGCTTCGGCCTCAAACATGGCGACTTTGCTGGCTTGATTGAGCTTGACGAAATACTGCTGAGAGCTATCGCTAATGCGATAGGCCTGGTTAATGCTGCCGCCCCCAACAGAGCATCGCTCCTGAATCGAAAACGGGTTTCTGGTAACCTGCTCAACGTGAGCTTCAATCGTTTGCCACATAAGCCCCTAAAACAAAGCAACCTGAGAGTACAGCGGGTCTCTACAGGTTGCCTTAAAACGTAACGTTGATTCATCGGACAAAGCCGACGGCCTGACCTTAACTAGTCGTCATAGATACGGCACTCAGCCGCTTCCGGGTTATCGTCGCAGTACTTCTCTAGAGAGGTTTTCTTTTGCTCTGTTTTGGTGCGTTGGTGTGCGGCTTCTGCCTGTAGCTCTTCAACGGCATCCCATGATGCGGCACAATCACCAGACTGGGCACCACTGGTGTTGCAAGTTTCACGAGCCTGTTCGCGTTCTTTTTCAATCTTTTCTTGAATATTGCTCATAGCGTATTTACGTATCCCTTGTTCAGAGGTGTTCCTGTCACAGATTTCAGTTTAGCTTGACTCTACAGTAGCCGACATCTACGGGTAGCCGTATGTCTTTTCATACTGTCTTAAGGGATCTAGCCATCATTCACCCAACCTTAACCCAATAAATATCAACGAATGTAAAGAAGAACACATCTAAGCTCAAGTACAGTTCCTATACTTTGATTCCATGAACTGTTTTTCGAGAGATCCCTGAAATGTTTTCACTCTGTGATGATCTTAACCAAACAGACCTCGTCCGCTCTTGGGTTGAGGAGTTAACTGGCTTTACACCTCAGCAGGTGGAGCAAGTTATGGAGCAATTACAACAACAAGACGGTGATGCCTTTGCGTCATCACCTGCCTAAGGC
>JBAUJD010000084.1:0-3029 GCA_049683515.1 Thermosynechococcaceae cyanobacterium
CTCTAATCCAATGACATTATCCACGCAGAGATCCCTCCAGATTGCCCTAATTGCGTCTATAAAATGCAGTACTAAGACTGTTTTATTTGTTTTATGTATCAACCATCAATCGTATCAGACCGCTGAACTGGACTCCTAGAGAATTCTAAGAGTCTAGCTACCAATTACGCCAGCGGCCCTGCTGCGTTGATGGCTGCAATAGATCTTGGTAAGTGGCTCCGTTGGCCCAGCGATCAATCTCACGCGCTCTCAGTACCGGCACAGGATGGGTTAATTCGGCGGTTCGCACAGATTTAAGCAGCAGCCCTAGCTCATCATCCATGGCTTCGTAGGCTCTAGCTTGGTCGAGAAAAGCATCTACATTGAGCTGTCTCGATAGCGTTGGGGAACCACCTGCTAACTTCATTAAGACAGAGGCCATGATTTTGGGGTCTTGAGCGACTAAAAGACCGGCGCGATCGCAAGTAAACTCAGCACATCTCAACCAAGCCATCATCTGCATTTGCAAACTCTGGGCCACCAGCGCCCCTAAAGGGGACTGGCCCACCGCTAGCGTCACAAGGTTAGCTGCCGTCAGATAAACGCCATGCTCACATTTGAGGTGTCCTAGTTCATGGGCAATCACAGCCTGGATCTCTGCGGGTTCAAGCAGCTCTATCAGCGACGTGTGAATCACGATGAACGGCTGCTGTCCCCGCATCGCAAAGGTGTAGGCATTAGGGACCGGATTTTGTTTGACGTAGAGCTGTGGCAGATCTACATCTAAAATCTCGCAGGCTTCTTGCAAAAGCCCAAATAATTCAGGAAGCTGCCGCTCACCGACTAAAACACTGGAGGAAATATTGTCTAGATAGAAGACCTGCTCTGCCACACCCCCCAATAGCGACCGAATAGCCCAGTCTAATCCTGGTAGTTGCTGGAGTGCAGCCGTCGCCTCTTGGTCTACAGGGTGACGAAACTGATTGGCCTTAAGACCCAAAAGCGGGATCTTCACAGACATTGCTTTACCTTACCGATGCATCATGCTGTCATTGTGCCACGACAGTCTCAAACAAGCTTTTTGACTCGGCCCGTTTGTTGCAGAAGCTTTCTGCCCTAAGCTACACTTTTTTTTCTAATAGAATCTAAAGCCGACTCAATCAGGAATCCCGATCTAGTCTGGCCTGATTTTTTAACATAAGTATCAATCTTGCTCAAGACTCTTGCAGGAACTGTGATGTTAACCCGCTTTGTGGCCCCTGAAAGCTTTGATATATAAACATCCACAAGCCCCCAGACACCACCGACATAGTCCTTATTCTGCTGGTGATGCTCCATTAGAGAGGCTTTTGGAATATTCTCGCCATCAATCAGCAGTCCCTCTATGTGGCACTCGATAGCCTCAGTTGCCCCTGAAAGTGCATCTTCAAAAGTGTCGCCAGCAGAAAAGCACCCTGGCAGATCAGGGACAGTTACCCCGTAGTCACTATCTGTGTCTTTATGGATAACGATTATGTATCTCATGAGATTACTTCCTCCATTGCCATCCGGCCTATTTGTAGATGCTCCGAAGCGCTCCTCTTGGCAGGTCTTTTTTAGGGTGAGGAACTGTCACTCTGCCCTTAAGCTTATGGTGCTTAAACTGCTGGTGACTCCCTTCGACATTCACCAATGTCCAGCCTTCAGACTTCAGCCTACCAATCACTTCTGAACTCCTCACATCCTAAGTGTACGCACTATACACACTAAAAGCATAAACAAAGTATACCGATCGCTGATTAGTCGCACATAGCCTATTGCTACTGCGCTTGAGGGTAAGCGAGCCGTGCCAACCCTACGAACTATGAACTGCTACAACAAAGGGCGACTGATAGCAGCCGCCCTTTGTGATCACTCAATGATGAGAGCAGATTCGATTATGCCTTGGCTACCGGTGCAATCCGCTCAATTCGAGCACCCAAGTTAGTGAGCTTTTCTTCAATGTTGTCATAACCGCGATCGAGATGCTGTAGACCTTTCACTGTTGTTTCACCCTGGGCCGCTAAACCAGCAATCACCATTGCAGCAGAGGCCCGCAGGTCAGTCCCCGTAATGGGTGCGCCCGACAGGAGCGGTACGCCTTGAATCATGGCGTTGTTGCCCTTGACTTTGATGTCTGCGCCCATCCGTTTGAGTTCAGGCACATGGCCGAGCCGATTTTCGTAGACGGTCTCGGTCACGACACTGCTGCCTTCACAGAGACTCAACAACGCCACAAACAGCGCCTGCATATCAGTCGGGAAGCCAGGGTAAGGAAGGGTTTCGATATCAACCCCTCTCAATACATCACCCGGTACGATGCGGAGTTCGCCCGGCGCATCGGTAAAGAGTTGGCAGCCGATGGCTTTTAGTTTTGCTATGGCAGCCGTCAAATGCCCAGGCACCAGATCAGCCACCGTAATTTCAGACCGTGTAATCGCTGCCGCCGTTAAAAAGGTTGCCGCTTCAATACGGTCAGGAACGATGTGATAATCCGTGCCGTGCAGTTTCTCTACACCCTCAATCACAATCGTATTGGTGCCAGCACCCTTAATCCGAGCGCCCATCGAGCGGCAGAAGTTAGCGAGGTCAACCACCTCTGGCTCTTGAGCTGCATTTTCTAGCACCGTCTCACCCTCAGCGAGGGTTGCCGCCATCATTAGAGTCTCGGTGGCTCCCACGCTGGGGTAATCCATATAGATGCGAGCACCGGTGAGCTTCTTGGCATAGGCATGAACCGTGCCGTGCTCAATATAGACCTCAGCCCCCATCTGCTTGAGACCTTCAACATGAATTTCAACGGGACGCGCCCCAATGGCACAGCCACCCGGCAACGGCACTTTGGCTTCGCCCATGCGAGCCAACAAAGGCCCAATCGCAAAAAAACTGGCCCGCAGTTGACTGACCAGTTCGTAGGGAGCACTTGTTTTACTGATGTGGCTCGGATCGATTTCTAACGTGTGTGCCCCTTGGGTAATGCCTACGCCCAGTGCCGTTAATATTTCTCCCATGCGAGAGATATCCGCTAAGGC
>JBAUJD010000085.1:0-2226 GCA_049683515.1 Thermosynechococcaceae cyanobacterium
GCTAAGTCTGCTGTCACTGGGGTTAAAAATTTAGCCGATAAAGCGGTGGATGCTGGTGGGAAGCTTACCCATGAGATATCTGAATATGCCAAGGTAAATCCAGGAAAAACTGCCAGCATAGTTGGTCATGGCGCACTGGATGTTCTCGGATTTATACCAGTAATAGGGGCACTAGCAGACGTTGTCAATTCTGGTTGGTATGCGGCGGAAGGCAAATATGACATGGCAGCAATGTCGATGTTATCTGCTATCCCTGGAGTCGGAGACGTATTGGGACCGGCGGCAAAGATTGCATCTAAGGGGTCGAAAGTGTTGCCAACGGTAGCGAAGTTAGCTCCTACCCTAGAAAAGGGGGCAAAGGCTCTCAATTCTCCAATGGGTAAACTGCTAACTGCTGGAGTGCCGATAGCAGGTACAGCAGGATTAGCAGGAACGCAGGCATTAACAGGACATGGAGATGAATCGCTCCAGACGCTAACGAATCTGGGTGCACCTGTATTGGGTCAGTTCGGCGGCAAGTATCTAGGAGCTGTCGCGAAAGGAACTGATCATCGAGTCACAAAGGCATTTTATAACTTCGGTGGGAAGGCGCTGTCAACAACAGGGAGGTTTACCCCAGCGGCGATGCAGACGAAGAATGTCCATGATACCTACCAACAGTATCGGGGAGGAGAGGCCGGCATTGAAGACTTGATGCAGTCTGGTGCGGATTTGACTAGCATGACTGCTGGGACGAAATTGGCGAGTCGCATGGATCGATCGCTCAGTGGCAAGCCTCGTATCGATGTGCCTGTGACCCATGCCCCTGGCTTAGAGCCGGGTGATGTGCATATTAGCTATGGCAAAGGCACACCTAAAGTCAATCATGGTGGCAATGTTGATCCAGGTGTTCTTCAAATTCACGTTGATAAAGCCCAAGAAATGGGTTTAGAGCGAAGCCCACTGCGGCGGTTAAGAGATAAGATACTGCGTCGAAAACCTGAGTTTCAAGAGGGGACGAAGGGGTATGAATTCAATCATGAAGCCAGCAAACACCAAGCAATGGCAGATTTGGCCTTTGCAAAGGCCGAAGAGCACCGATCAAAGGGTGACCATACTAGGGCAGATCGCCTAGAGCAACAAGCGCATGATTTGCTGAGATCTGCCTATGATTATCAGTCGCTTGCCCAAGACCCCACTTTTATAAATGAATTGGGAGATGGTGTAGTTGCTGCCAAGAAACCCATATACAGCAATCATAACCAAATCAAGGGACTACATGGAAAGACATTTGATCCTCACACCACTAAGCTCCCTCCTGGATATGAAGTCATAGATCTTGAACATGGCCGTAAACTAATTGCGGTGACCGACCCCAGGACAAATGCATTTAATATAAAACAAGAAGGCATTATTCGAGTCAAAGAAAATGGCAAGATGAACCTGAATAATGACAATCGCATGAGTTATGACTGGAACGAAATTTATAGGAAGGATCCAAGAGCAAGACAAGATGTTTTATCCGCTGGCTTTAGTAAAACGGGCTATACGATTCATCATGTCATACCAGACAAGGTAACATCGCAGCATCCATTGACAGTGACAGCAATGAAGCTGTACGGTTTCACGGTAGATACGTATGAAAACTATGCACCTCTGCCAATGAAGGCGAAGTTCATAGAGCTAGGTGGGGCAGAGGTAGGGCACTGGGCTGGTCATAGCAGATTTGACAGAAAAGTTAATAGATCTCTTACGGTCATCCAGAAAAGTTTGGAACTAAAATATTCTTCACCTATTTATAATTGGTCAAGTCACCCTCAAAAAGATCAAATTACCAATGATTTGAGGATGAGAATACTAAGATTACAGTCAGTTTTAAAATCAAAAATTAGAGATGGAAAAGTGCCTATGAGTTACAGCAAAATTCCTGATAATTATGAGACAGATTTTGATAAAAATGGGAGAATTTATTGATGTTTGAATTTCAAGACTTAGTGTATATATTAGAATATGATGACGAAAGATTTCAACATACCAAAAGAGGCGAAGAATACGACTTAGAATCATTTAAATTTGATGGAGTAGCAAAACTTCGTCAGACTTATGAAAATGAAATATTAAGCCTGCCAAATCCAGTATTTTTTTGCCAGAATAGTGCTCAGCAATATATAAATTCTCTTGATAGTTTAATTGTTCTGGAAGACTGCTCAATTTTTTCGCAAAAAATGATTGACACAATACTATCAG
>JBAUJD010000086.1:0-1657 GCA_049683515.1 Thermosynechococcaceae cyanobacterium
GCCCAGGATCGTGCGATTTCATCTCCAAACATACACGTTGAGCCACTCCTGCAACCTTCGATCTCTGCAACAAAACCTTTAGAGATGAAGTCAATGCTGGCCGTTCGTACGTCTTATCAGGGCAAAGCGAATGGGGCGATTGTGCTACAGCACTGTGATATTGCTCTGTCTCGCCAAGATTTTCTAAGCATGCCACAGGTCGCTCAAGATAGACTGATACGGCAATGGACTCCAGAAGAAATTGAGTTGCTAGAGGCCGTAGCCGATCAGGTTGGTATTGCACTGGCCCAAGCTGAAATGCTGGAGAAAGAGAAACAGCAGGGGCATGAGCTGAGTTATAAGAACAGCGCTCTGCAGCAGGCGATGAAAGAAGCTGAACAAGCTAACCTCACAAGAACGCTGTTCTTGGGAAGTATGAGCCATGAACTTCGTACTCCCTTAAATGGTGTATTGGGGTATGCTCAACTTCTACAAAAAACATCAGAGTTATCCCCAGAAAATCAACAACAGGTGAGGGGGATTCGCGAATCTGGAGAGCAATTACTTGAACTGATTGATGACCTGTTAGATCTCTCAACTCTTGAGACCCAAAAAATAGAACTTGAGCCAACGCATGTTCACTTTCCTAACTTTCTTGGCCACCTGAGCGATATTTGCCAACCCAAGGCTCATCAGAAAGGTATTGACTTCATCACTAAATTCCATCCTGATCTACCTTTAGATGTGAGCGTAGACCAGAAACGATTACGGCAAATTCTAGTTAACCTGTTAAGTGATGCGATTAAACGGACAACGGAGGGATGTGTCACTTTAACCGTCATCCCTCTACCGTCTGAGTGCATAGTCAATCAGGATTTCCTTTCTCAAGGGTATCCTGACATCCAAAGAATTCGATTCCAAATATCGGATACTAGTGATGGTACTCACCTAAAAGAGCTACCCAATATTTTTCTTCCCTTTCAGTATGTAGAGAAAGCAACATTGCAACATGTTGGTGTTGGCTTAGGATTAGCTGTGAGTCAAAAAATTGCCACCTTAATGGGGTGTGAAATTCAGATTCAAGATGCTACTCAGTCAGGAACTCTTTGTTCGGTAGACTTGGATCTTTCCGTTATTCCGATGCATGAAAACGCTTCGAGTCAAATGGGAAACATTAAGGAGACTAAGATCGATGATGAAATATCACCAGACATCTGTGCTCAGAATCTTATGCTGCCACCTTTAGATACTTTAATTCAACTTGATGAATTAGCTAAAAAAGGGATGATCTATGAGCTTCGCGATCAGATTAAAATAATTGAAGATTCTGATTGTAAATTTCAGTGCTTTTGTCAGGAAATTGCAGAAAGAGTCGAAAGGTTTCAGATTAAGCAAATTAAGCTAATGCTTCAAGGTTATATTAATAATCGCTATGAGCCTCAATATTAGTAACCACGATATAGGGCGCAAAGATTTTTTTTCTGAACTTTAAGGAAATGAATACAATAATCAAGCAAACATTTATCATCAGGAAAATTTAATATTCCTGAGACCTTTAGGGATGACAACGAACCTATAATGCCTGTTGAATAAGGGTCAATGCTCTCATGCCTCGTTGAAAATTGAGTCGTTTATGAGGCTTCAATCTCATTAAGTCGATAGCGAGGTCGTCCCACAT
>JBAUJD010000087.1:0-5020 GCA_049683515.1 Thermosynechococcaceae cyanobacterium
GGCAGGGTCATAGAAATACTCTTCAACGGGCTTCGAGAAATCGAGACCGCTGGCAAAGACCGGAATCACCCGTGCGCCGCGAGACTCTAATTCCTGAACCGTTGCTACGTAGTGAGCATCATCGCCGGTTACCAAGTGGGTGCGCTGCAAAATGAGGCCCACCGTGGGCGCATCGGGGGCGCGCAATGCTTCTGGGATATCGCGGCGAGATGAAAACCAGTTTAGGTATTCCTTAACATCGCTGAACATTTCCATCGCCAGCGGATGCCAGATGCCGGTATCGAGATACGTCACCGGATCGGCGAACTGAACCTTGCCCTCCAGTGCGGGCACATACTTATTCGCCAGCATCAGCAAAAAGTTTTCGAGGTTATCCTCTGAGCCGCCCAGCCAGTACTGGAAGCTGAGCATGAAGTTGCGAGCGTCTTGAGCTTTCTCTACCGGTAGATACTTCAGTACCTTGGGCAACGTCCGCAAAAGCTTCAACATACCGTCCTGGAACGAGGCACCCTGCTGCTCTTTGCGCTTACGCATGAACTGTGCGATCGCACTTTGTGACTGCCCCAAGTTCGCCATCGTGAAGCTGCCCATCTTATTAAGGCGCATCACCTGCGGCATCGAGGGGAACACCACTGCGACATCAAGGCGGTCTCGGTGCGGCTCTACAGCTTCTACAACTTTATCGGCTAGATCTTCAATAAAAATCAAAGAAGCAATGAAGATATTCGCAACGGCAATATCAGCCTGCAGTGCTTCGTAATTTTCGGGTGAGCGTAGCTCTTCAAGCAAGTAGCCACTTAGCTCAACCGCAAGACTGGCATGGTTTTTGTTGATAGACTTGGCTGCTGCCGTGAGCGCACTTTGATACTGCGGCTCTAGAACGACATAGACCACCTTCATTAAGGAGCGACCTCGCAAGTCATCGGGAACGATATGTCTAATCGTGGATTTGACGTGGGTGAACATGCAAGCGAACTCCTTAGGGACGGGATATACGTTTGTTTACGATCCTTTGTGTGTATTTACGATTTTTACCAAAAAAATCGAGGTCAAAACGGCGACCGTACTGGAACTGACACAATTTGATAGAAATTTCGCAACACTTGTTTATGATGCTTTACATAGTCTGCAGTGCTCACTTGCCGTTCATGAATCGATTGGAAGCGTGACTAGTACTGAGATCTGCAAATAAACCATCAGCTATGCGCGAGATCTGAAGTTCTGAAACTACCACACGCAGATTCATAATACTGATGGACTATCTTCAGATCTCAGTACTAGGGTTAAAGCCGACGCCTTCTAGATTGTGGTAACAGTCTTAGCCCTAATTGTAATCGCTCAGCAGGTGCAATCAAGACAAGATGTGGACTGTCATGACAGGTGAAAGAAGGAGATCGGCTCGAAATAGCCTGGATGCACTGAATGGTGAACTCCTTCCGTAATGTTAAGGAAATATTAGGTTAACTTTTATGCTGCTCTAGACCCTGTAATGTAGAGAGGCGTTACGGAAATGCATGTGAGCTTTGACTTGAGGTGATGTCTTTCTTAAGGGGGTTACCCCGCAGGTCTGCGCCTCCTTCTAAGTAAATATGCTATAAATAAATCATCTAAGTTAATAAAAAGTAACGTTAGTTTCAAGAAAATCACTCGGTGCAAGTCATTTGGGTGGTTCTAGCGTCTAAGAAATGTTGATTTTAAGGAACAGTACCTTTCATGGAATATTTAGATAAAGTACTGGAAAAACTCAAAGACATCGCTCAGCGTGTCATTGAACTCTTGCTTGGACCTGATGTAGAAGCAGAAATGGAGCCAGTTCCCATTCCTGTCCGTAGTCGTGAGTATTATCGCTAGCCCACCCGCTAGTTATTACTTTGGGCAAAGATAGTCTAAGTATTTTGGTTCTCCACGGACCAAATCTAAATCTCTTGGGTAAGCGAGAACCGAGTATATACGGCTCAGTGACTTTAGATGACCTCAGTAAAGAGATAGAAGTTCTTGCGTCTGAGTTGAAAGCTAGGGTCAATATATTACAGTCTAACCATGAGGGGCAGCTTGTTGATGAGATTCAAGCCGCTCCTTCTCAGTATCAGGGCATTTTGATTAATGCTGCGGCTTATACTCATACGAGTGTTGCCATTAGAGATGCAATAGCAGCCATTGATATCCCTGTGGTGGAAGTGCATCTGAGCAATATTTACAAGCGCGAATCCTTTCGCCATCATTCCTACCTATCGTCAGTGGTAGTGGGACAGATCAGTGGTTTTGGCTCTGATAGCTATTTGCTAGGGCTAAGGGCTTTGGTGAGTCACGTTAACCACCTGTCCTCGTATCACGCTGTTCTCAACGATGGATAAGGACACAGCGATGAGTACAACCTTCGCCTTTTAGCAAAGACTCACGCTAGGATCAAAAAAGTTGACCTTTATCATCTACTCGCGATGGTTACGACGACGCAGCGATTGACCTTAGCAGAATATCTAGCCTATGAAGGTGGCACGGATCGACCATGCGAACTGGTGAATGGAGAACTCAAAGATATGCCGCCTGAATGGGATTTCAATAATCAGATTGCATCCTATTTATTTGTGCAGCTTCTTCAAGTCGTTTCTGACCGCCTCATTCGCTGTAAAGGGCTTGAGATGGTGGTCAGCGGTATGTTTGCAACCACAAGAATTCCAGATTTAATGGTTCTCAGTGAAGAACTTCGGCTGGCGCTGCGGCAGTCGAGTCGAGGAACTATCACTCTGGATATGCCCCCGCCCGTGCTGGTTGTAGAAGTTGCCTCACCAGGGAAAGAGAATATCGATCGAGACTACCGCTATAAGCGCTCAGAGTATGCTGCCCGTGGCGTTCTAGAGTATTGGATTGTGGACCCAGCTCAAGGGCAGGTCATGGTTTTGGTTCTTGTCGATGGACTCTATGAAGAAACAATTCATCGAGGAGATGCCTCTTTTCTTTCTTCCGTATTCCCGACCCTAAAACTAACTGCTGAGCAGATTCTGCAGGCCGGGGAAGAATAAGGCCAAACGCTCCGTTATGCCATCAATGAGCATCTCATCTGTGAGGCCCAGAGGGGCTGAATCCTCCTGACGGTTGCACGTGAACTGCGTGTTGCTAAGCCAAAATACAAGTGGTGAGCATGCATATTTAAGCCTCTGCATAGGGAACTCTGCAAGCAAAGACTAATAATTGAAGGCGAGTAGACTATAATTAAGTTTTGTTTCGGTTCACGGATTTACATGAACAGCGATTCCGTGACGTTTGCCCAACCCCACTGGAGTCCTGAATGCTACGACTGGAGCACATTAGCAAGATTTATCCCACCGGCCAAGTTCTCAAAGATATCAACTGGGAGCTGAAACCTGGAGATCGCATCGGCCTAGTGGGCGTCAACGGTGCGGGTAAGTCTACCCAGCTCAAGATTATTGCCGGTGAAGTGGAGCCGACCACTGGTGAAGTGGTTCGGCCCAATAGCCTACATATTGCTTACCTTAACCAAGAATTTAACGTTACCCCTAGCCACACCGTTCGCGAAGAGTTCTGGACTGTTTTTAGTGAAGCCAGTGACGTTCAGCACAAGCTTAACGATGTCCAGCACCAAATGGGGACAGCGGAGCCGGATGAACTAGATACTCTCATCCATAAATTAGACAAGCTGCAGCGTCAGTTTGAAGCCTTAGATGGTTATGGGCTAGAGACGCGAATTGAGAAAATATTGCCAGAGATGGGCTTCACAGACGAAGATGGCGATCGCCTCGTCAGCGCCTTCAGCGGCGGCTGGCAAATGCGAATCTGCCTCGGTAAAATTCTGCTGCAGAACCCCGACGTTTTGCTGCTGGACGAGCCGACTAACCACCTCGATTTAGAAACGATTGAGTGGCTAGAGGTTTATCTTAAAGGACTCACCACGCCCATGGTGATTGTCTCCCATGACCGTGAATTCATGGATCGACTCTGCACCAAAATCGTCGAAACCGAGCGCGGTGTCTCCACGACGTATTTGGGTAACTACTCTGCGTACTTAGCGCAAAAAGCCGAGGCTCAAGCGGCACAGCTTAGCGCCTACGAACACCAGCAAAAAGACCTTGCTAAACAAGAAGTCTTTGTGGAGCGTTTCCGGGCCAGCGCGACTCGTTCGACCCAGGCCAAGAGTCGTGAACGTCAGCTCGAAAAAGTGGAGCGCATTGAAGCGCCTGTTGCTAATGTAAAGACGCTGAAGTTTCAGTTCCCGCCAGCGCCTCGCAGTGGTCGAGAAGTAGTGCTCATTAAAGACCTCGTTAAGAGTTACGGAGACGATATTCTCTTTCTGGGAGCGAATTTGTTGATCGAGAGGGGCGATCGCATCGCTATTCTCGGCCCAAATGGTGCAGGCAAATCAACATTGCTCCACATGCTCACGGGGTCTGATGCCCCCGATGAAGGCAGCATTGAGTACGGCGAACATAATGTGGTTCCCGGCTACTTTGAGCAGAACCAAGCCGAAGCACTAGATCTAGATCGAACCGTCATGGAGACGATCCACGATGAAGTGCCTGACTGGAAAAATGAAGCAGTGAGAACGCTCCTGGGACAGTTCTTGTTTCGCGGTGAAACGGTCTTTAAAAAGGTGAGGGCATTGAGTGGAGGTGAAAAAGCCCGCTTGGCCTTGGCAAAAATGCTGCTAACCCCGGTGAACTGCCTCATTCTCGATGAGCCGACCAATCATTTAGATATCCCGGCAAAAGAGATGCTGGAATCTGCGTTGCAGAACTATGACGGTAGCGTTGTAATTGTCTCCCACGACCGATTTTTCATCTCACAGGTCGCGACCAAGATCGTTGAAATTCGTAATGGTGAACTGCATCTTTTCAGAGGCGACTATCATTACTACCTAGACAAATTAGAACAAGAACGAGAGCAAACGAACCTCGCGAAGATTGCGGCAGAGAAGGCAGCAAAAGACTCTGCCAAGCGTGAGAAGAAGAAAAAGAAGGCTAAGATTTAAGAGCTAGAGGAGAGCAGCACCCCACCTGCACGGGAG
>JBAUJD010000088.1:0-2304 GCA_049683515.1 Thermosynechococcaceae cyanobacterium
GCTTAGAAGGGCATCTTTCACTAGAAACTGAGCTAGAGGCATTGGTGCCTCCGGCAACGCTGTCGCCCAAGGTGGGTCAGTCTGCCAGTGGGGATGAATTGAGTGGTGCGATCGCAACCCAAATCCCGGCTGGCGAATGGCAAGAGGCTCCTGAAGTTACCGATCAGAGCAAGCGGGTAGAGGCGGTGCAGCAAAAGATTGAAAGCCATCCGGCCTATGCCTCGCGCAAGAGTCATCATTCCATTTTGCGGTGGCAGCGACGGGTAAAGAGTTTAGAGGATCAGTTGCGCGATCGCCAAACCAAATTTCATCGGCGATCGCACCATCACTGGGATGAGTTTATGGGGCTGGTTAAGGTGCTGCGCCACTTTGACGGGCTACAGGATGTGACGCCTACGCCTTTGGGAGAGATGGCCTCTGGGCTGCGGGGCGAAAATGAGCTGTGGTTAGGGCTGGTATTTAGCTCTGGCATTTTCGATAGCTTAGACCCGCATCAGTTGGCGGCGGCTTGTACGGCGCTGGTGTACGACAACAATCGCACCGATACCTGGACCCATTTTTCACCATCAGCGGAGGTGCAGGAGGCATTGGCTGAGCTGCGTCCGATTCAGCGGCAGTTGCTTAAGGAGCAATATCGCCAGGATGTGATGAGTCCGATTGGGCTAGAGACGGAGTTGATCGGCATTGTGGAGCAGTGGGGGTTGGGGATGGAGTGGCTAGAGTTGTGTACCCACACGAGTTTGGATGAAGGGGATATTGTGCGGATGCTGCGGCGAACGTTGGATATTTTGTCTCAGATTCCTCATGCGCCGCATACGTCTGGGGAGTTGCGGCAAAATGCGAAGCGGGCACAGCAGTTGATGGATCGGTTCCCGATCAGTGAGGCAAATGAAGTTTTGCTGGAGTTAGAGCCTGATCTTGATGAAGCGGAACTTTATTCCCAGAACTCAACAACTACTCTTTAACCGAGCAGCTAGCACTAGTCTTTTTTCAGGCCCTATCTAGAAATTTTTTCTTAGAAAAGCGATCTTTGAAATACGCTCGTATCTCGTATACATTAAAAAGCAGAGGCTAGCGTAATGATATATAAATGACTAAAAACAAGCGCAATAAAATGACAAAGGCGATAAAATCAGTTGATCAGGCTTTTGACATCGTTAACGAGTTACCGTCAGAACAGCAAGAATTACTAATTGAGAAGGTTCTTCGATATCGTACGACAAAGAGGAGACAGCAAAAGCTGGTAGAAGAATCAAAAGCAGGACTTGCTGAATTTTTGGCAGGAAATCTTAATCCAAAAACAGCAGACGAAGCAATTCTAGAATTAAGAATAGAATTAGATAGTTCCAAAGAAAAATGAGGCATCTTGTTCTCACTACTAAATTCAAACAATTACTGCTAAAGCGGGCAAATTCCAGAGCGAATCTACAAGAATGTGCTGAGAGGACACTAAAGCAAATAGAAACAGATGCAATTACTTCGGCGCTTAATACACGTCGATTGAAAGGTGAGCTTAATGGTTTATACGCTTGTTCTTGCAACTGTGATCTAAACTTCATCTTCTCAATTGAGAAAGATGCTGAGACTAGACATGAAGTTATAGTTCTATTGAATATTGTCTCTAATGAAGATCTCGAAAAGAAATATATTCAAAGATCATATATAAATAAAATTGTCGCAAAAATCAAGGCTTCATTAAAATCGTTCCGAAATCGACTTGCGCGTTCAGAATCAACCCAAAAAGCCTATATTTTTGCATGGCTATTATTGATTTTAAGTTCGGTACTTGGGGTTGCGATAAATAACTTCTCTCTATTTGCTACTCTTATTCTCTTTTTATTTTTGAATCTTATTCTGTCAGAAATTAGTTTTTTGAAAGAGGGCCTTTATACATTAAAGGTCAGCACGATAAAGGGTAGGTTGGCTTTAGCGACGGCTACATTTTTTGCTTCTTATTATCTTTTGCTATTCCGAGGCTATTTGTTCAAGATAGTCAGACTGCCAGATCAGATTTCTGAGAACATACTCAAAATTTACTTTAACAAGCTCTCACCAGAGGGAACAAATTACAATATTTTTCTTTACTCAGATAAAGTTTTTGGCTTCCTAGAAAGCCACGCAACCATACAAGATTTCTATTGGTATTTAATTGCTTTTAGTGTTCTTGTTTTTATGGGCTGTTTCGTACATGAATCATTTAAATTCTGGGATAAAAATAGAAATTGTCTCAATCCATTTAGGAAGCTTGTTGCTGCACTATCTTCTTTTGTAGCACTCTTTCTAGGGAGATGTATTACTGTTCAC
>JBAUJD010000089.1:0-3277 GCA_049683515.1 Thermosynechococcaceae cyanobacterium
GAACAAGGAGTTTCGCGGGAGTGCCCTTGGCGAAGGACTGCCATAGCTCTTGAAAGTTACCGCCAGAAGCCATCAAGAGGGTATTGGCGGGGAGACGTTTGGCAATCCCTTCCGCTTGATTTTTAACCACGTTTTGATTTTTGGCTTTGGGGTCTAGCCAAGAGATAGTTTTAAAGTTGAGGGTATCGTCGTCCAGCGTTACAGTGGAGCCTAAACCTCGCATTTCTTGAATGCGCTCTAACGAGGCTTCTGAAATGGGCTGATTTGACCCTGCCGCCATCTGTGCCGTCGCGATGGGCATATTGACGTAGATCTGAGCCAAGGGACTGCCGCCGCCGATTTCGCCCATTGCTTCAGAAAAACGGGGCGATTGGGCAATGGAAGGCTTGCCCTTGAGGGTATCAATCACCTGATTGATGGGTGCCCCTGCGGTGGTAAAGATCAGGCGGCGATTGTCGGGCATTGCTATTGCATATTGCTGATCTTGAAGCTGAAATTCTTGAATATTAACGCCCTGATAGGTCCGCTGCTTGGCTTGGTTCGCCGGGGTGGCAAGTTGCTCAATAAAGAGCTTCTTGGCACGACCAGCGTTGCTGACAGGCAAGACCCAAACGGTGGCCTGCTGCTCAAAGTCAGCCGCAGAATTTTCTGAGGGCGGCAAAAACGCCATGGTGATGCGATCGCCTACCCACGGTGCAATATTCTCTTCGTAGCTGAGTCCCTTCGATAGGGCCGCTGTTTCCACCGCCTTGAGTTGGGTCTGCCAGCTTTTTTGAGATTGAGATGTGCCCAGCTTGCTAAGCTGTTGCCATTGGCCGCTATCGGTGGAAACCGTTGCCGCAAAGAGCGTGTCCTGGGGTAGCAGGGCCATGGGGCCAAAAGCTTTACCGTCACCTCCCTGTCCCCGTAAGAGTCCAAAGGCAATGGCTCCACCGATGACTAACAGGGCCGCACCACCGACGGTGAGTAAGATAGACCGTGGCTTCCCTTCAAGCCGATGCTTTGGCTGCGAAAACCGTGGATATTTAACCTTCCGCCGAGGCGGTTGCCGTTTACCTCTCATACCTGTGCCATCCAAACCTCAGAGGCCAGTATGCACAACGACAGCGCAATCGGTAAAGCTTTCATGACAGATTCTTTGACAGAGATGGGCTAACAGTAGCACTCGGACGCTTCAAACTGCTGAGTATCGCTCACGCAATGAAGCCGTATAGAGTCGTTCGTTGCCGGTGAGGACGCCCGATGGATTGAATGGTATCCTCTAGCTCAGATACTGATAAACAGGTTCCCCCCTGAGCACCAGCCATGGTGGTGATATGTTCTTCCATTAATGTACCGCCAATATCGTTACATCCCCACTGCAGTGCTTGGGTGGCTCCCTCAACGCCCAACTTCACCCAACTGGGTTGATGATTGACCATCCAGCGGCCTAGAAATAATCGGGCGACGGCGGTGAGTTTTAAGACCTCTTCGAGGGTGGGCTGATCTCGGCCTACTCGCTTCCGCAGTGCGGGGGGGGCGTCTTGACCGACGTAGGGCAGCAGAACAAATTCACTAAAGCCGACATGGCCTTGGGATTGGGTGCGTTGCTGGTGCGATCGCAACTTCTCTAAATGCCCAACTTGCTGAGCAGGCGTCTCGATATGCCCTGACAGCATCGTGCTAGTGGTGGGTACTCCAAGACAATGGGCTGTCCCCACAACATCTAACCAAATAGCGGTATTAATTTTTTCGGGGCACAAAACTCGGCGCACCTGATCATCAAGAATTTCTGCCGCAGTCCCCGGCATTGAATCAACGCCTGCATCGCGGAGAGCCATAATCACGTCTGCAAAAGAGAGATGATCCTCACGGGCGATGAACTCTATCTCTTGAGGCGAAAAAGCATGGAGATGAATCTCTGGAAACGACGTTTTCAGCGATTCCACCAGCCGCACATAGTAGGGCAAAGATTGACCCTCTAGCTTTGCTTCGGGGTTAAGCCCCCCCTGCATACAGATTTCGGTGGCTCCCCGCTGACGGGCATCGGTGGCTTTTTCGAGTACCTGAGCTTCGGTGAGCCAGTAGGCTCCGTCTTGGTCGGCATCGCGACGGAAGGCGCAGAAATTACAGTGCTGCTCACAGATATTGGTGAAATTGATGTTGCGATTCACCACGTAGGTCACGGTTTCCCCAACCAGATCTTGCCGCAGTTGGTCAGCAGCCTGTTGAATGTCTCTCCAGGCGGCGGCATCGGTTTGCTCTAGCAGCATCACTGCTGCTGCTGGCGATAGATCTTGTCCGGCAAGGGTTTGCTCTAACAGTTTATGAATGCTGGGGGCTTGAACAATCACGGTGAAGAAATGATTAACGATGGTTCTGATTAGAGTTCGAGGACTCTGATGAGCGCTGCATCACATGAGTTAAAGAGGTTTTGCCTATGGTCCAAAACAGTTCAGGAACAGGATCATAGCCCCCTCGACACCAAGGATTGCAGCGGAGAATTCTCCAGAGGGCTAGCGCTGTGCCTCGGCAAAGGCCAAAGCGGTTGAGAGATGCGATCGCATAATGCGAACAACTCGGCTGAAACCGACAGGTGGGTGGGAACAGCGGCGAAAGCCAACGTTGATAGCCACGAATACAGACAATCAGCCCCTTCTTGATCATCACAACCTACTGCAGCAGAGCCGCATCAATATCATCCATCACCACCAGCGCCTCTAACATGCTCCTGGCATGACGACTAGCATCAATTATTAATATTCATAAAAAATATTAATTGCGGTGATTATTATTGTAGTGGATTCGTGCGCCAGCCCAATGCAGCTTGTCTCGCAGCGTTCCATAATAGGAGTAATTCTCGCGCAGCAGAATAAAGCGGGCCTGGGCTTGAGCCATCCAGACATCAACGCGCTGCCCCGGCCAAATTGAGGTCGCGAGTACCCCATCCATCCATAATTTCGTCGCTAACTCACGATCTTCTAAGGGCCAAATACTCACTACAGACCCTGCCGGTAACACAATGGGACGACTGGACAGGCTCAAGGGGCAAATGGGGGTCACAATCAGAGCCTCCATGCCGGGATGGACAATGGGACCACTGGCTGCCACGGTGTAGCAGGTAGACCCTGTTGGCGTCGCCACCAAGAGGCCGTCGCCTTGATACTGATCAATGACAGAGCCATCAATTTCTAACTCTAGAATCGAAGAGAGCATCCGCTCGGCAGAGGCGGGTTTGATGCACATCTCGTTGAGGGCGAGGTAGGGGAGGTCATCATCGTCTTTATAATCGGTGGGG
>JBAUJD010000090.1:0-2893 GCA_049683515.1 Thermosynechococcaceae cyanobacterium
GCTCTCCATAAAGGCTTTGTTGAGGTGCTGGGCATCAACCTTAACGCCAGCCTCTGCTGAAAAGCGCCCATAGATCTCACCCACCGTGCCTCGGATGCCAAATAGCGTACCCACGGCATCAAGGTAAATCGTGGCAGGGATAGAGGCAGTGGAGTTGATCACGGGTCACTTGTTCTAGAAAAGACAGAAAGCCCCGCCAATGGCGGGGCTTGAAATAACATCAATCAGTGGGATTGAGCATGGTTAAATTTGTACCACTTCTCCCGAAGCCTGCAATCGGGCACGAGCACGTCTAAAGTCTTGGGTCGCTTGCAACTGCTCCTGACGATCGCTCCCTTGCTCAGCCTTTTTCATCCGAGCCTCTGCATTAGACATCGCTTTACGAGCGGCATCGCGATCAATAGTGTCGCCACGCTCTGCACCGTTGACGAGGATGATCACCTCGTTGTTTTCAACTTCTGCAAAGCCGCCCATCAGTGCGATCGCAACCCAGTCTTTACCCGGTCGCACCCGCATGACACCAATTTCTAGCGCTGACAGCAAGGGGGCGTGGCCGGATAGTATACCTAGTTGGCCTGTGGTGCTAGGGAGAATCACTTCCTCGGCAGAAGAATCCCAGACGGTTTTATCGGGTGAAACAACCCGAACGGTAAGTGTCATTGGTTCTCTCCTACTTGGCTTCGGCGTTCATTTTCTCGCCTTTGGCGATCGCTTCGTCAATGTCACCGACGAGGTAGAAAGCTTGCTCAGGCAGCTCATCAAGGTCACCGGCAAGAATCTTCTTAAAGCCTGAGATAGTCTTCTCAAGAGACACATACTTACCAGGAGAGCCTGTGAACACCTCAGCTACGAAGAAAGGCTGAGAGAGAAATCGCTCAATCTTACGAGCGCGGGCAACCACTGTCCGGTCTTCTTCAGAGAGTTCATCCAGACCCAAAATGGCGATGATATCTTGAAGCTCTTTATAGCGCTGCAGTGTGGACTGAACGGCCCGAGCAGTGTCGTAGTGATCGTCGCCCACAATCGAGGGCTGCAGCATCGTTGAGGCAGAATCCAATGGATCTACTGCTGGATAAATGCCTTTAGACGCTAAACCACGAGAGAGCACGGTGGTTCCGTCTAGGTGAGCAAAGGTAGTGGCTGGTGCGGGATCTGTTAAGTCATCTGCAGGGACGTAAACCGCTTGAATAGAGGTGATGGAACCCTCTTTTGTAGAGGTAATCCGCTCTTGAAGGTCGCCTACGTCTGTACCAAGAGTAGGCTGATAACCCACCGCAGAGGGCATCCGACCGAGGAGTGCAGACACTTCAGAACCGGCCTGTACAAACCGGAAAATGTTGTCGATGAAGAGCAATACGTCTTGCTTACTCACGTCACGGAAGTACTCAGCCATGGTCAATGCAGAGAGACCGACGCGCATTCTGGCTCCAGGCGGCTCGTTCATTTGGCCGTAGCACAGCGCAATTTTAGACTCGTTGAGGTTATCGGCATTGATGACCCCAGATTCAATCATTTCGTTGTAGAGGTCATTGCCCTCACGGGTGCGCTCACCCACGCCACCAAACACCGACACTCCGCCGTGGTTCGTCGCAATATTGTTGATCAGCTCCATCATAATGACGGTCTTGCCGACGCCAGCACCGCCAAAGAGGCCAATCTTGCCGCCGCGACGATAGGGTGTCAGCAGGTCGATCACCTTAATGCCGGTCTCAAAAACAGACGGCTTGGTTTCAAGCTCGGTGAGCTTGGGGGCCGGACGGTGAATCGGAGAGGTCTCATCGGTACCGACATCACCTTTCTCATCAACGGGTTCGCCCAATACGTTAAAAATGCGGCCTAGAGTGGCTTTACCTACAGGAACACTGATGGGTGCGCCGGTATCGACCACTTCCATGCCGCGTACGAGGCCGTCAGTGGCGCTCATCGAAACGGCACGAACTTGGTTGTCACCCAAGAGCTGCTGAACTTCACAGGTAACAGAAACGTCGTTGCCTGCCGAATTCTTGCCTTGTACCTTAATGGCGTTATAGATCCGAGGCATTGTGCCGCTTGGATATTCAACGTCTAGGACTGGCCCAATGACTTGTGAAATGTAACCAATATTTGTTTTCTCTGTGGTGCTGACCATGCTCGCGCCTACTAAGTGGATGTATCGATAGAGCTGCCCCAAGCAGCTTTTGCGGGTAAATACGCCACTCTCAAAATTATCATCTAAGGGGGACAACGTAAACTTTCTTTGCGCGGTTTAGCGGCGATCTCCCTGGGGCTGCAGGTGACCCGCTCGGCCTTCCCTTATGGGAGATCAGAACGTCGTAGCGGGTTTGACGCAAGTGAAAAGACGAAGTTGAACAATAATAGAAGCGATGCCTCTTCTATTGAGAAGATACGGACCTAAATAGTTTCATGACACCTGCTCAATCTTTGCTTGAAGAGATTCAACCGCTGCCCTCCAATAACAGCGTCGCCAATAAGGTCACGCTTGAAGATCGTGCTTTCCATGAGTGGTACCGCTTTGTCTTATCTTTTCCACCGCATTTGGTGTCAGACTACATTGCTAAGTTTGATCTTGGCCCTCAAAGTATCATTTTGGACCCGTTTTGTGGAACGGGGACAACGGTTGTGGAGGCTAAGCTGCATGGCATTAGTAATATTGGCATTGAGGCCAATCCAGTTGCCTATCTTGCCAGCAGTGTTAAAACCAATTGGAATATTGATCCTGATCGCCTGTATGAATCGGCCCAGGAGATCGCAGCTCAAGCCTTAAGTGCGAGGGGGTATCGGGGACAGAAGCGGTTGCGATCGCTACCCCCAGACTCCTTTGACCTTCTGCTCAAAAATTCCATTAGCCCGTTACCGCTGCACAAGGCGCTAATTCTATCGGCAAAAATCAATG
>JBAUJD010000091.1:0-5062 GCA_049683515.1 Thermosynechococcaceae cyanobacterium
ACAGAAAACGACTCATCTCTACGCAGTCAGAGAGACGGGTTAGGCTAGGCCCAATCAAAGCCGTAAGCTGTTCTAACCACGCTCGCTCTGTCTCAGGCTCCATGGCAAAATCTGCCCCTTGCCAATAGGGAATCAGTCGCTCTACGAGTTCATGGGTAGCCATGGGGTGTAAATACTGGCTGTTAATCCAGTCCAATTTATCCCAGTCAAACTTAGCCCCGGCTTTGTTGACGCGATCGAAGCTAAACTGCTCCGCCGCCCCCGCGAGTGAAAAAATCTCCTGGGTCGAATCGGTCGGAGACCAGCCCAGCAAGGTCATGTAATTCGCCAACGCTTCAGCGGTGAACCCCATCTCTTGAAAGTCAGAGATCGAGGTCACCCCGTCTCGCTTCGAGAGCTTGCGGCCTTCGGGGTTGAGAATGAGAGGGGTATGGGCAAAGATAGGGACCGTGCCGCCGAGAGCCTCGTAGAGCAAAATCTGCTTGGCGGTGTTAGCGATGTGATCTTCACCGCGAATCACGTGAGAGATGGTCATATCGAGGTCATCCACCACCACGGCGAGATTATAAAGCGGCTGACCGATGTCGCCGCTGGCCTTGGCACGGGCAATCACCATATCGCCGCCCAAATCACTGCCTTTCCAGTTCATTTTGCCTCGCACGAGGTCATCCCAGGCAATGTGGCCGTTATCGTCAATTTTGAAGCGAATCACCGGCTGTCGCCCGTCCGCCATAAAGGCCGCCTCTTGTTCTGCCGTCAGGTCGCGGTGGCGATTGTCATAGCGAGGGGCTTCTTTGCGCGCCTTCTGGCCTTCACGGAGAGCATCAAGCTCTTCGGGGGTGGTGTAACAGCGATAGGCCACCCCCTGGTCTAGAAGCGTTTGGATGGCCTGATGATATTGATCAATGCGCTCTGATTGAAAGATGGGGCCTTCATCCCAGTTGAGGCCAATCCAGCTCAGGCCGTCAAGGATATTTTGGGTGTACTGGGGTTGCGATCGCACCTCGTCAGTATCTTCAATCCGCAGAATAAACTGACCCTGGTGGTGTCGGGCAAATAGCCAATTAAAAACCGCCGTTCTGGCGGTGCCGATATGTAGATTTCCGGTGGGGCTGGGGGCAATGCGGACTCGAACCGTCACGTTAACTCTCGCTAAGATTTTAAAGATCTATCCTTGACTCTAAAGGGCAGGACCGATGTTGGTCAACGATGTCCCGCACGCTACCCCTGTAGACAACCGCCATCAATCTCAAAAAGAAAGTGATGTGGAAAAGTCAAGATTTTTATAGAACGGGACTGACGGGATTCGAACCCGCAACTTCCGCCGTGACAGGGCGGTGCTCTAACCAGTTGAACTACAGTCCCCTATTTAGGGCGATCTTCATTGTGCTGACAGACCGTAGATTTGTCAAACACTTTCTTGATGATATTCGCCACATAGAACTTTAGTGTACCCGCTGAGCCAAAAGTTGTTCCTCAAGCACCGCAATCCGATTGTAGGAAGCGGTCAATTGAGCCGTCAGCCGCTGAATCTGAACTTCTGGCGTTAGCGGCTTATCACCACTGTGACGATCAAAATCAAAGGACTGGGAATCAATTAGAACATCTTTATGGCTTAGCTCAGCTCTAGTTGTCTCTATCATTGGCTGTGGCGATGGGGCCAATTCGCTGCGATTTTCTCCCTGGGTCAGCAAGACTGTTGTGAGCTTCAGATTTAAGTCATCGATGACTTGGTGTAGGGCATCCATTTTGGTGTCCATAACCATTAATTGCTGTTGATATACATCCACAAGAGACTCTCACAATATTTTTCTGTCTCTATAGTAAAGACATCACCTTGAAAACGGGGCGATTAGAGGGCTGCAATTGTGAATAAAATCTGGATTTTACGAGATCTAAAATCAATCGATGCTGCGGCTCTTTTTCTAGAAAACGAAGGGTAGCAAGGTACTCATAGAGTCTGGTCTGACTGGGCTCTAGAGAACAGACAACGATATTAGAGGCAGCCTAAAAAGCGTTTCAAAACTGGATTAACCGTAGAGAACGGTCACATTTCTTAGGAAAGCTAGCGCGACGGCCTCTCAATGTGGGGGCGAGATAGAAACAAAGCTTCATCTTTAAGGACGCTGAAACGTCTTGCGACCTGAGATCAAACCACAGCCGCCAGCCCGCTTATTAACGCGTTATGACCAAGCCATCTTTCATGCCGAGCTATCCCTAAATTTGCGATCGCGGGGATGCTCTCTTCGTAAGCTGACTTTTTCAGTCAGCCCTATCTAAACAATTCGTCGTTTTGCTCTTGTTCCACTGAGCAGCCTGTCGTCTAAAGCACCCATAGCTTTCTTCAGATTTGCGGTAGACGCTGGATTACTCGGTCTATTGTGGCATTATCCAGAACGTAGGACGGCACGCTTCAACTTCGTAGGCGACTAAGTTAACACTATTGGTTTAGCGAAGTAGGCTGGATCCACTGTCATATATAGGTTTTAGAGATTTAGTTCACTCTAAAAGTGTTACCCTGATTTGAACCATACCAAACAATTTAATAATGTCCAGAGGTGATTCCTGCATGAACATAGAAGGTAATCCTGAATTCATTGAATATAACAATCACAAAGTAAAACTAACCGACTTACTGCAGGAACATGAACGCATTTTGCAGGAATGTCAGAGTCTCAAAAAGCAAGAGTCCAAGGCTGAGCGCCAGTATAAACAAGAACAACAGCTTAAGCCGTATCAGACCGAACTGATCAGAATGCAGCAGTATCTCGAAACGACCAAGCGCCGGATGATCATCCTGTTCGAGGGGCGTGATGCAGCGGGTAAGGGCGGAACCATAAGGCGTGTGACTCGTTATATGAATGAAAAGCATTACCGCGTTGTGGCCCTGGGCAAGCCCACAGAAGAACAAAAAACCCAGTGGTTTTTCCAGAAATATGTCGCCGAATTTCCGCGCGGAGGAGAGGTCGTGTTGTTTGACCGTAGCTGGTACAACCGTGCAATGGTAGAACCGGTGTTTGGGTTCTGCTCCCGCGAGGACTATAAGAATTTTATGCGCGGCGTCACTGGCTTTGAGAAAGACCTTGTGCGACAGGGGGCTATTCTGGTAAAGCTTTATTTCAGCGTGACTCGTGAAGAACAGGCACGACGGTTTGAAAGGCGTAAGACCGATCCGCTGCGCCAGTGGAAACTGAGCGAGGTAGATGTTCAGGCGCAAGACAGGTGGGATGAATTTACGAATCAAAAGCGCGAGATGCTAAAGAAGACTCACACGACCCATGCACCCTGGGTTATTATTCGTTCCAACAACAAACATGAGGCGCGTTTGAACGCGATGAAAGTAATACTTAATTCTGTACCTTACGAGCGCTTGAACCCTGAGCTAGATTTTATCCCTGATCCAGATATCGTCATTTCCGGTGCGCGGGAACTCGAATGTCTGGAAGCGGAAAAGATACAAAACGCAAGCTACGGTATAGATCCTGCTGCCAATACTCAGTGAAAGCACAACCCGAAACTAGTGGTGGATCCGATCAAGTCTAGCGTTAATGTATACAGTGATGTGGCATTTCCTAGTTCTTCATTTTCTTCTAGATTGATATCCTCTCCGCGCCTTTAGGCGCGGAGAGGATATCAATCTCTAAATTAGCCTGCTGAAAGCCTGAGTTTGAGGTGCGGCAGTCGTTTAGTTATTGTTGAACTACCCTCAATGAGAAGAATGTGATGAGTCAAAAACTCTTTAGTCCTGGAGAAATTGTTGAAGATAGCGGACTATATCCCGTTGTCGGCCCCAGAGGTGGAGACAAAGGATACGAAGTTACTGTAGTAAAAGGAGAGCCATTTCCACCGCTTCCTGAGAAAGGGTGGGGATTTGGCGAACCTCGTTTGACCAAGACAGCCGCAGGGGATTCTAACGAAGCGATGGTTCTGTATTCGCCATCTGAACTACCGGATCGTCGTCCTGTTCATGACGGGAATCCAACTTTGGTTCCGTCTGATACACTACCCAGTAATCGCCCTATTCTTGTGGGAACTCGGCAGGTGACCAGTTTTGATCATTTGCCTCAACATCGTCCTGTTTTTCAAAGTGATTTGGACATTGTTGCGATGTACGGCAATCGCCCTGTTGTTCGTTTAAATTCGTCACTCACTCCTTCTTCATCTTTACCTGAAAATCGTCCCATTGCAGATAACAACTCCCTTTCAAATGGAAATTTGATGGGCTACTTAGATTGATGGTTCGCCACCACTGGTTTCGGGTTATCTGTCAGGTGAGTTGAGCTTAGCTTAGAGTGCTTGAAAAGAACCATCAGCCACAATCAGGTGTTTAGATTGATAGGCTGAAGTTAGGCAACGACGTTCTGAGGACTTTTGGTATGACTGCCGTTTGGATAGTGCTTGTAATCGCACTCACTATTCTGCTGTTCTGGTTATTCTTTCAGCCAAAACAAGGGAAAAGAGCTGCTAACGCTCCGAGTCAGTCTAGGATAGATGCCGCTCACTCCCCTAGACTGAAGGATACTCCCTCAGTTTCTGAGACGAGTCCTGAAAGGTATCCATCACTCAATATAGAAGCTGAGATCCGCTATCTCTTAGCTTCAAATCAAAAAATTGCGGCAATCAAGCGGGTTCGCCAAGAAACAGGCTGGGGACTCAAGCAAGCCAAGGACTATATAGACTTTCTATCACTTCCGAATTCGTCAACGCGTGTTTTTTATCCAAGGGCCTCATTGCCACATTTATCAGAGTTAGAGCCTGAGCTTCGGCAGCTCATGGCTGACGGCAAGAAAATTGCTGCCATTAGACGGCTTCGAGAACAAACGGGTTGGGGTCTCAAGAGATCCAAGGACTATTTGGAATCTCTTCCACCAATATCCTGAAAGATAAGTTTTGTGCAAGCAGGGTTACCATCTCCTCTTCACAGTCAGCTCTAGTAACAGCAAGTCCAGTGAGAGCTGTCGTGGTCCTGACTCCAGATGACTAAAATTCGAGACCATCGGCCCTAGCAATCTCACCAGCGAGCATGGTGATCAGTTGGATGTGGGTTTATGCTCACGGATGT
>JBAUJD010000092.1:0-2566 GCA_049683515.1 Thermosynechococcaceae cyanobacterium
CTACGGCGCTTGCCCCAACTGTCACGGGCTGGGGACTTTGCCTACCTTCTCGCCAGATCTGATTGTACCGGACCCGACGCTGCCGGTCTATGCCGCGATCGCACCCTGGTCTGATAAGGACAACACCTATTACTTCTCGCTGTTGTATAGCGTCGGTCAGGCCGTCGGCTTTGAGATCCAAGATCGCTGGGACCAGATCACTCCCGAACAACAGCACACGATTCTTCACGGCACCAAAGAAGCGATTTACCTCGAAGTTGACTCTCGCTATCGTGAATCAAAGGGCTATCACAAACGCTACGAAGGCGTGATTCCGCTGTTAGATCGGCACTATCGCGAAAGTTCCTCTGATACTTACCGGCAAAAGCTAGAGCAGTATCTAATTTCACAGCCCTGCGATGTCTGTGAGGGCAAGCGCCTGAAGCCAGAATCATTGGCGGTGCGAATGGGACAGTATGGCCTTATTGATTTGACCTCCGCTTCGATTCGAGACTGCTTAGATCGGGTCGAATCAATGGAGTTGACTTCTCGACAGGCTCAGATTGGCGACCTTGTGCTTAAAGAGATTAAGGCCCGCCTCAAGTTTTTGTTAGACGTGGGCCTCGATTACTTGACCCTAGACCGCACCGCCATGACGCTTTCGGGAGGGGAAGCGCAGCGAATCCGGTTAGCGACCCAAATTGGGGCCGGTCTCACGGGCGTTCTCTATGTTCTCGATGAACCCAGCATTGGCCTCCATCAGCGCGATAATCATCGGCTGTTGCAGACGCTCACGAAGCTGAGGGATCTAGGCAACACCCTGATTGTGGTGGAGCATGATGAAGACACGATTCGCGCTGCCGATCACATCGTCGATATTGGTCCAAAGGCTGGGATTCATGGTGGTGAAATAGTGGTTCAGGGGGATCTAGAAGCGCTTTTAGAGGCTCCAGAATCACTGACGGGACTTTACCTGTCTGGGCGTGAGGTGATTCCAACGCCTGCGGAGCGGCGGAGAGGGAATGGGCGATCGCTCACCCTAAAACAAGCCAATCGCAACAATCTCCAAAATCTAGATATCGAAATCCCGCTGGGCGAACTCGTCTGCATCACGGGCGTCTCTGGCTCCGGTAAATCCACTGTGATGAATGAGCTACTGTATCCCGCACTGAGACATCATCTGGGGCAGAAGGTTCCGTTCCCTAAAGAGCTAGAAAAGATCACGGGTCTCAAAGCCCTCGATAAAGTAATTGTCATTGATCAGTCGCCGATTGGACGCACACCCCGCTCTAACCCCGCTACCTACACCGGCCTGTTTGACATCATCCGCAGCATTTTTGCTGAAACCATTGAAGCCAAGGCCAGGGGCTACAAACCTGGTCGGTTCTCGTTCAACGTTAAGGGCGGACGGTGCGAAGCCTGCGGGGGGCAGGGCGTTAACGTCATTGAAATGAATTTCTTGCCGAATGTCTATGTGCAGTGCGAAGTCTGCAAAGGGGCACGCTATAACCGCGAGACGCTGCAGGTGAAGTACAAGGGCAAATCTATCGCCAACGTTTTAGATATGACGGTAGAGGAAGCGTTGGGCTTCTATGAAAATATCTCAAAGGCTGCGGTCAAACTGCAAACCCTAGTGGATGTCGGTCTCGGCTATGTTCATTTAGGCCAAACCGCCCCCACACTCTCGGGCGGGGAAGCGCAGCGGCTGAAATTAGCGACCGAACTGTCGCGACGGGCGACGGGTAAAACGCTCTATTTAATTGATGAACCGACGACGGGGCTATCTTTTTACGATGTTCATAAGCTGCTTAATGTGCTGCAGCGGTTGGTGGATAAGGGGAATTCAGTGCTCGTAATTGAGCATAATCTTGACGTGATTCGCTGCTCGGATTGGGTGATTGATCTGGGGCCAGAGGGAGGCGATCGCGGTGGCGAGCTGGTGGCCTATGGGACGCCTGAAGAGGTTGCTAAGGCAAAGAAGTCTTATACAGGGCAGTATTTGAAGCAGGTGCTGGCCTTGCATCCACCCCAGGCTATCCCGGCAGAATAGGATAGCGATTATTCAGCGGGGTAGACTGAAAATAAGCAGCTCAACCCCAGAGGTCACATCCCTATGCTTAAAGACTCTGCAATTGTTAGCGCCTCGTCTGAAATTATGGGTGGCACTCCAGTTTTTACTGGAACTAGGGTTCCCGTGCAGACATTGCTAGATTATCTCAAGGCAGGCGAATCTATCAATGACTTTTTAGATGGATTCCCAACCGTGAAAAAGCAACAGGTTATCTGTTTTCTTGAAGAGACTGGGAAGCAACTTGCTGGAATAGTGGCATAGCATGAAGCTCTTGTTAGATGAGTGCATTGATCGCAAATTTACCAGGGAGTTCGCTGATTATGAAGTAAGAACGGTTCCACAGATGGGGTGGGCGGGAGTAAAGAATGGTAAACTCCTTGCCCTTGCAGAAGCGGAGTTTGATGTGTTCATTACAGTGGATCGCAACTTGTCATTCCCAGGGCTATTTCATTTAAAACGTGTACCTGATATGGTACTACAGCCTCAGCCCTATACCTTTAACGCCCTATGTCCGAG
>JBAUJD010000093.1:0-4333 GCA_049683515.1 Thermosynechococcaceae cyanobacterium
CATCTGGGATGGTCTATTCCAATGGCTACCGGCAGGTCAAGGCAATCTGATTCGTAAGGCTTTGCGCCTGAACTTCCATAATTACTACGTGGGTCAGTTCTCCCTGGCAGTGTTGATGGGATCAGCGATGACCGTGGCCTTCCTACTCATGCAGATTCCGTTTGGGCTATTGTTTGGTCTGGGTGTCGGTGCCTTCACTATTTTCCCGTTCGGCACCGCGTTGGGCATTGCAATTGTCAGCTTTTTGACCGCACTGCAAAACATTTGGCTGGGCGTCAAGATGTTGATTGTGGCTGCAATACTCGATCAAACGATTGAAAACCTAATCGCCCCCCAGCTATTGGGTAAGTTCACAGGCCTCAACCCCGTCTGGATCTTGGCCGCTTTACTCATTGGTACCAAGATCGGAGGACTGCTCGGCTTGGTCACAGCAGTTCCCCTCGCAGGATTTATCAAAACCATGCTGGAACAGTATCGGAGCCATCAGCTCCCAGGTAATGCGTGATCGAATTTTAACTGTTTTTCTGAGGGAATTTCTCAATATGGGCAATGCCGTAGAGCGTCAGTTGCTGATTGCGCAGTCGCAGATTATCGACGCGAAGCTGCATTCCATCAAGGGCGAACTGATCGAAATTCAAGAGGGTGTTGACGTGGTTCGTTAACGCCTGACCTAACTCGACCGCTGTGCGATCGCCACCATAGGTCACATCCACAAATCGGATCCGGTGGCGGTCTTCGACCTCTATACGGGCCGTGATGTCGATTTCAAAAATTTGTTCAGCCTCACCGAGACGAACCCAGCTTTGCATCCGCAGAGACTGCTCATCGTTAATGCTCAGCCGCGTTCTCTCGAACATGAGTGACTGTCCCTCGAAGGTGATCTGCTGCAGCTTCTCCTTAAGAAAGGCCGTATTGAAAGAGTCTGTTAAATCATCTTCGGTGATTGCAACCCGCATCGAAGCCTGGGTCGGCTGCCGAAGCTGAACTTGCCCCCGAAACAGAGCGCCAAAATCAAGGTCAAGTGCCTGGAGGTAAAATTCCATTCGATTGACCTTGAGGCCGCTGTGCATCAATAGCCCTTCGCCCACAAAGTCAAATCCATCCACACTACCCTGGAGCAGCTTGGCAACGGGTTCAGCCTTAACTTTCACCTCTAGCTTCTCCGTGCGCTTGAGCAACGCAGAGATCGCAGCGGTCACAACCTTACTGACGAACTGCTCGCCGCTCTGACCAGCAGAAGTTAAATTCATAGGAACCGGGAAGTTAGCAATCATAATCAATACGATAATTTGCTACTGAAAATCTACTTTAACGCATGTATTTAGAAATGTAACGTGACATATGCAACATTTGTTAAATAAAATCAAATTATGTGATTAGTTTTACCAATTAATGCCTTAACCCGGTTGAAGGGCCTGTTTGCTACGACTTGGAAGGTTAGCCGGAATATTATGATGGGAGCATCAAAAATCGTTCGTTTCGCTGCTTCTCCATACTGCCATTAGTCGGAATATCAGTGACCATCGCTACCACTTTCGCGCCTTATTGTGTGGTGTTTTGCCGAGATTCAGGCTTTAATCATCTATGAAACGCCGCCAATTTCTACCCATTTTTCGAGTCAGTCTGTTGTCCTGTCTCTTGGCTGTCGGTTGTCGTTCGGGGGGGCCGATCTCGACCTCTAGCGCTAGCACTGCCACACCTGTAACGATTACTGTCTCTGCTGCAACTAGTTTGCAAGAGGCGCTTGATGCGATCTCACCTCAGTTTCAGGCCGCCCATCCCAAAATCGCCGTAGACTACAACTTTGCCTCCTCTGGGGCACTCCAGCGCCAAATCGAACAGGGTGCGCCTGCCGATGTCTTCTGTTCCGCTGCCCCTCAACAAATGGATGCACTGGCGAAGAAAGGGTTGATTGTGCCAGACTCTCGCCAGAATCTGGTTACAAATAGACTGGTGTTGATTGCCCCCCAAACCTCCAGTCTGGATATCACTGCCATTACCCAGCTCAAGACGGCTGATATCAGCCGCTTTGCCGTCGGAGAATTTCGTAGTGTTCCTGCTGGACAATATGCTGAGCAAGTGTTCAAGAAACTGGATCTACTCGAACCTCTACAAGCTAAGTTCGTCTTCGGCAACAATGTCCGCAATGTCCTCGCCGCTGTTGAAAGTGGCAATGCCGAACTGGGTATGGTTTATGCGACCGATGCAGCGCTCTCTAAGCAAGTGAAGGTGTTGACTATTGCACCTGAAGGCTCCCATCTGCCCATTGTGTATCCGGTTGCAGTGGTCCAAAGGACAACTCATGCTGAAGCGGCTCAGACCTTTATTGATTTTCTGAAAACGGATACTGCCCAGAAAACTTTTGAAAAGTTTGGATTTGGCCGCGTCTAGGTCAACCTTAGCCTCCTTTCGCTCCCATGATCGATCTTTCACCCCTTTGGATCTCTCTGCGAATTGCGACGATTGCCACCGTCGTTACCTTCTTCTTGGGGGTTGCTGCCGCCCACTTTATGCAGCACTATCGAGGTCGTTGGCGATCGCTGCTCGATAGCCTGTTTCTGGCTCCGATGGTTCTCCCGCCCACGGTCCTAGGCTTTTTATTACTGCTGCTGCTGGGTAACAATGGGCCACTAGGATTCCTGTTCTCAGGGGCTGGCATCAGCATCGTCTTCACTTGGTATGCCGCTGTGATTACTGCCACGGTGGTGGCCTTCCCGTTGATGTACAAAACCACGTTGGGAGCCTTTGAGCAAATTGATCAGAGTCTGCAGCAAGCGGCGCGCACGCTGAACGCTTCGGAGTTGACCGTCTTTTGGCGGATTACGCTACCGCTATCGCTGCCCGGACTGATCGCCGCGACCACCCTAGCCTTTGCCCGTGCCTTGGGCGAATTTGGGGCCACCCTGATGCTGGCCGGCAACATTCCCGGACGCACCCAAACCCTGCCGATGGCAATCTACTTTGCCGTCGAAGGTGGAGATCTTCGCGAAGCTGCCCTCTGGTCCACCGTGGTCCTCAGTTTATCTCTGGGGGGAATTATTCTTGCCAATGGGTTGACCCAGCATCGGTTTCGACTGCGATGGAGGCAGAGTCATAAAAGCAGAAAAACTGGGGCCATGCTCCTATCTACCCAGGTTAGAAGCGGGATTGAGGCAGCAGATCGTGATGCCACGACACGGTCTACCCATCCTCAGCTAGAGGTCGATATTTGCAAACAGTTGCCGGAATTTAGCCTGTCCGTCAAATTTACGGCTGACGGACAACCCTTTGGCATTTTGGGGGCATCTGGGGTGGGTAAAAGTCTGATTTTGCGCTGCATTGCGGGGATAGAGACCCCAGATTCAGGCCGGATTGTGCTCAATGGTCGAGTGCTGTTTGATTCTGAGGTGGGTATTGATGTCAGGAGTTGCGATCGCAAGATCGGCATTCTCTTCCAAAATTACGCCCTCTTTCCTCACCTAACCGTGGCTCAAAATGTTGCCTTTGGCCTGCATCAACGCCAGCGAGCGTCACCGCTCCAGATTAAGATGGCGGTGACGAAGCAGTTGATTACCATGCGCCTTGAGACCTTGGCACAGCGCTATCCCCATCAGCTTTCGGGCGGACAGCAGCAGCGGGTTGCTCTGGCTCGTGCACTGACCAGCCAACCTGAAGTCTTACTGTTAGACGAGCCTTTCTCTGCCCTCGATACCCACCTCCGTAACCAGATTGAGCGGCAGCTCATTATCCGGCTCCAGAGCTATGACGGCATCACCCTATTGGTGACCCACAATTTAGAAGAAACCTACCGGATGTGCCACGGTTTGCTCATGATCGATAACGGTAGGGTAATTGCCAACGGCCCCAAACACAGAATTTTTGAGCAGCCCCAAACAGTGAGCGTGGCTCGACTGACCGGCTGTAAAAATTTTTCCCCCGCCGTCGCCAGTGGCCCGAATCAAGTCGAAGCTTCACGCTGGCAATGTCAGCTCCAAACCCTTGAGCCGTTGCCCCCCCATCTCGCCCAAATTGGCATCCGCGCCCACCAAATCTCCCTATTTCCCCCTCTCCCCCTCTCCCCACCTCAAAACTCAAAACTCAAAACTCAAAACTCAAAACTCTCCCCCACCTCCCCACCTCCCAACACTTTTCGCTGCTGGTTAGCGACCACCAGTGAAACGCCTCACCGGATGACTCTGTACTTAAAACTGCATTGCCCCCCCACCGATACGCAAGACTATCATCTGCAGGCTGAAGTATTTAAAGAGAAATGGTTACAGCTTAAAGATCAGCCCCAACCTTGGAGCCTCTTTTTAGACCCTTTGCGATTGCTGCTGTTAGAAAACCCTTAATC
>JBAUJD010000094.1:0-2104 GCA_049683515.1 Thermosynechococcaceae cyanobacterium
TCTTTAAATATTTTTGCTCGCGCCCCTGATGGCCGAGCCGTTATACGGCTCAGGCTGTCGGCTGGGGCAGTAGCCTAAAAAGCATCTGTTGGTGTTGGTTGTGACTGACGAAGCCTCATAATAGAGCCATTTAATGAACATGACTTTAACCATGAACGACCAAAACTTCATCACGATTGAATCTGATAAACGAGGTGGAAAACCTTGTGTACGTGGTTTGAGAATTACGGTTTATGAAGTGCTTGAGTACTTGGCTTCCGAAATGACTGAAGCAGAAATTTTTGACGATTTTCATGATTTGACGCGAGAAGACCTAAAAGCCTGTATTGCTTACGCTGCTGACCGTGAGCGTCGGTTAATGATTTCTCCATTATCTGCATGAGATTACTTCTTGATGAAAACTTGTCGCCAAAGCTGCCAAACCGTCTAGGCGATCTTTTCCCAAACTCGCTTCACATTATTTCATGCAGATGAGAATTTATCGCTGCTTTCTTTATCATAATGCTTGAGCCGTCATAAAGGCTAAGTTTACGGGATTGAAAGAGACACCAACCCAACGGCAACTGATGCTAGAACCATCAAAGGCACTGATCAAGATGGGCAAATTCAGCTTACCGAGCTACCGCAAAATATTAGCGATCGCTCCCAAGGTCTCGTCACCTTTCCCAATCCTGGCAAAATTGAGCTGATCCTGCAACTTGGCTTGCATGATACTACCTCTCGGCTGGAATCTGGACATCATACAAAGGTTCAGTTGCACTTAGGATAATGGCCTCTAGCTCCAATAGTATTGTCTGACGATTTGCCAGCAGAATACCCTTGAGTTCGCTGGCCCTGCCCATAGAGCTTGACTTCGCTCTGTCTACAGTCAGCCGCAACAAACCTTGACTTGCTCAATAGAAACAAACTTGCTATGATGTGACCATTAAGTCACATGACCTGCCGGTCATATCTAAAAGAGCACCTTTCCGAGGTCACATAAAACGCTCTATCGGCTCTAGTCAGAACGACTACATCACTCACGATTCGAGAGGCAATCAATATCATGGCCAGCATTAAACGCTTCATCAAAGCAATCCGGGACTACTATGGTGAAGGTCAAGCCGGAGATATCGCATTCTTAAAAACCCAGCTTCTGGGTCTCAGTGCAGCACCAGAATTGCTGACTCAACTCGAAGATCTTGTGGGGTACGCGCCGGAGAGCGATTTAGAGGCACTCAGTCAGCTTCCTGAAGGAACATTGGGCCATGCCTACGCCCAGCACATGCTGAAGAACGGGATTCATCCCCTCGTCATTAGCTCTGATCTGCAAGCAGAGGCCAATCAAGATCCTTTTGCACTGCGATATACCGCCACCCATGACATGTTTCATATCTTGCTGGGATTTGATACTAGCTATGCCGGTGAAATGGGTGTGGCGGCATTCACTGCGGCCCAAAGCTATAGCAAGTTCTTTAATGCCTACATGCCGGTTGCCAAGCGGCTTTACCCCCTGATTTTTTGGGGACAGAGAAAGGCGATCTTGGCTAACTTCAGTCAAGGAGAATGGATGGGTCAGCAGGCTGAATGTCTGCTGCTCTATCGATTTGAAGATAACTGGGCACGACCTATCGCTGATATTCGCGCTGAGTTGGGACTGGTTCTGAAAGAGAGCGTTCTCACAAATAAAGCGGTTGGGCATACGCCTGAAAGTCAGGCTCAGCAAACGCTTGCAGCCTAACTCAAATTTGGACTATGTGACCGTTATCTATATTTCGAAGTGTATAGATTTGAATTTTTTGCGAGTCACCCAGGAGAGCGCCCACGCAGATAAACAAGAAAGATAAAACACAGATTTCTGCATCTCTTGAGCCATAACTTTGTGGCGGCAGCAGCGAGAATGCTGCTGCCGCCCATCCTTTAGACTTCGACCGGCATAGGGCAAGAGACGTTTGTTCCTCCTAAACCACAGTATCCGCCTGGATTTTTCGCTAGATACTGCTGATGATAGTCTTCTGCATAGTAAAACACTGGAGCTTCGATAATCTCAGTGGTAATATCGCCATAGCCTGCTTTAGTGAGTGCTAGTTGATAGCTCTCTTGTGAGGCTTCAGCCTGTTGTTGC
>JBAUJD010000095.1:0-4901 GCA_049683515.1 Thermosynechococcaceae cyanobacterium
ATGTGGGACGACCTCGCTATCGACTTAATGAGATTGAAGCCTCATAAACGACTCAATTTTCAACGAGGCATGAGAGCATTGACCCTTATTCAACAGGCATTATAGGTTCGTTGTCATCCCTAAAGGATTTGCCCAATCCGTCGAGCACAGCAAAACCATCTAGTACACCGTCCCCCCTGGTTGACTGATGCGCCGTTAGTTGGGCAATAGTCGGAAGCTTGGCCTAGATGTAAGCAGAGATATCTTCTTTGCATTCATCAGCAAGGTAAGAGAGCGACCTAAACCGAAGCCCCACCAACTGTTCATAGAGCGGATTGAGCTTGCAGAGTGGCGGGATATGAACCACCTTGCGGCCAAACAACGTCACATCTCGCTCAAAGGGACATTGAGACGGAATCATTGAGCAGAGAAACTTCGCAAGTTTAGGATCATGGACTTCAAACCCATCAAGCCAATGTCGAACCGGCTGCAAGATATCTGACGATGACTGATTTGCTGGCTGTGCATCAGCACCGAGGTCGGCATGTTCGCCATCAAGGGTATGGCGGAGCGAGTCTAGAGCGCTCACCTCAAGGTTTAACGCTTTACCGAACTTCCCTAAGAGCTTATCCTCTTGACTAGAGTACAGCCCATCAGCCAATGCCACCATAACGGCGGTCCGTAAAAAGTTCTCCGCCGTTTGTGGGTCATCACCGAGTCCAGCCGCTAGGTCAGCCGCAGAAATGGGTTCAAAGGACTCTGTATCGACCTCAGGAAGAAGATCCTGAGATACTAACCCCTCAATTAAGGCTCGTTCTTCGGCATCAAACTGGCCGTCTGCCCAAGCGATCGTCAGTAGCCCACGTAACCAAACCGTTGTCTGTGTGGATGTTGGTATAAATTGGGTAGTCATAGAAATAGTGCTGCGCGACAAGATTCATCCTAAAACATTGGCATGCTTCTTGCCTGCCGCAATGACCGGCTAAGGTATTGCCAACTCTAAACCGTTATACCGGCTCATAGATTTTTCGACGCCTTCTGTCAGACTCATTTCAACCGCTTGGACAACGCCATCTAATACAGCAGGTAAAACCTTGATCTCTTGGGGTGTGAATCGTCCTAGTACGTGAGAAATGGTATCCTTCGCGGCCCCGGATATTTTGGGATTGCTGATTCCCACTCGCAGTCGAGGGAAATCTTGGGTGCCGAGGTGAGCAATGGTAGACCGCATCCCGTTATGACCACCGGCAGACCCCGATAATCTCATGCGAATTTTACCCACGGGCAAATCCATATCGTCATAAACCAGCAAGACTGACTGGGGCGAGAGCTTGAACCAATCGAGAGCCGCTCGAATCGATTGACCCGACTTGTTCATGTAGGTTAGGGGCTTCAAAAGACGCATCCGGTGGCCTGGTAGGGCAAAGCCGTCGCCAAGCTGGCCCTGAAACCGCCGCTGCTCGGTGAGCGGGATTTGCCATCTGCGGGCAAGCTGGTCAATGACATCAAAGCCAATGTTATGGCGGGTTCGGTCGTATTTACTGCCAGGGTTACCCAGGCCCACAATAAGCGAAGGAATAACCAAGGCAGACGGGCTGCTGGGCATTAGGTCTCTGAAATAGTGGGCGTTTCTTCTGTGGTGGCTTCTGGTGCCTGAGCTTCCATTGCGGCTTCAGACGCTTCCGCTAGCTGGGGAGGCGTTTCAAGGGTGGCCTCCATCGGAGTGTCGTTGAGGGTGTCGTTGAGGCGTTCGGCCTCGCGCTTAAACTCGGTTTCAAACTCTTTAGAGGCATCTTGAAAACTCTTGAGTCCTTTGCCCAGACTCTTGCCAATTTCGGGTAGTTTTTTGGGGCCAAAAATGAGGAGGGCAACGACGAGGATGAGGACCATCTCGGGTAGGCCAATGCCAAATACGTTCATGTGCGCTCTTTATGAGGTTCCATATGAAAAAGCCCCAGTACAACCGGGGCAATATTGAAATTTGTTTTTCAGTGCGTGTAACACTAGGCAAACAAAGTCTTTAACCGCCGAGACTAGTCCAACTGACGTTCGAGCCTTCAAGAATAATCGAAGAATTGTAGATCTCAAGAAGAATGAGCAGCAATAGCGCCATCGCGATCATGAATCCAGCCATAACGGGAGTGGTTCCCCAGCCTGGAACGAATTTGCCCGCCTCGGAGTTAAACGGCTTAAGGATATCGCCTAACCAGGTTTGTCTTGCCATTAGGTCACCTGTAACAATAAATGAACAAAGTTTTTTAACATTCGGTAATATTATAAAGGAACGTGACTCAAAAAATTATGCAACTTTCTGACCCGGCAACAGTTCTTATCATTACTTTGGCAGCCACTGTCATTGCTTTTACAGTCTATGCGGTCTACACCGCCTTTGGCCCTCCGGCCCAGGCTTTGGCCGATCCCTTTGAAGAGCATGAGGACTAAATCTTCTCGCAGAACTTGATGGCGTTAATCTAAGTTCATCTGGGTCCCTCGACTGTCTTGGGGGAGAAAGGTGCGATCGCACGCAATTTCCGCCACCGGTTCTGTCAGGGTAAATTGACCTGACTCGATCCATTGTTTTAGCTCTAGAGCTACCTGTCTAGAGCGATGAATGCTGGCTAGAGGCGCTGTGCGAACTCGTTTGCGCTCAATAGTGACCGACCCAGACTTGAGCTGAGCATAGCTGACCAGCCCAAAGGTGGGCCTCACTCGCCGTGGAATTGAGAAGTCAATGACGGGGGCGACCAGCTCTTTGTCAGTGACCGCGCAGGCTTGCACCACCGCTTCATCTAGAACCGGTAGCGGAATCCCAACGCCCAGCATTAGCGACGGGCCATAATTTTTGAAGTAGCAGCCCCGTACCCATTTCGGATCCATTTGCTTGGCGTCACCGATCAGGGCCAATGTTGCCGCAGGGCCGATGGGGGTTTCGTTGGGGAGGCGCTTTTGCAGTGGGAAATGCTGGGTGCCTTCCCAGGTGACGTAGCCAATGCCGCCGCCAAGAAAAATCTTGGTGCCCACCCCCACCAGTCTGAGCTTGGGGTCATTCATCAGTGGTGATAGTGCGCCAGGGTTGGAGTAGACAGCATTACCCAACTGAGGCTGGAGCGGCCCTAGGTAGGTATTAAGGAGGCGATCGCCGCCGTTGACACCCACAATAAAGTTTTGATAGAGATTGCGTGGATTGAAGAGGTAGAACTGGTTGATACTCTCGCGGGTAATCATCGTATTAAGGGCAGTGCGGGGATAGCAATCAGTACCCTGTCCTAGTGCCTTAACAGGGAGTGCCTTACCCGCAATCAAATCTTCAATAACGTGCCCACCACCCCGCTCACGGGCCTCTTCTAGCTCCATTTCACTGCCGCCGCCCTCCGCCGATTGAGAGGCTCCCAGGTAGAGATCCACAGCACCAAAACCGGAATAGGCCAGCACGCCATCGATCCAGCATTGACGAATTTTGATGGGGGGATCGGTATGGCCCAGATTGAGAATAGCCCCCGATGACTCCATCGGTTCAAAGGTTCCAGTGGTAATCACATCAACCTCTGCCGCTGCTTGGGGAATGCCCACCTCAGCAACCCGTGCTTTCAGCGCCTCAACGGTCAAAACCGTGACGGAACCTTTGAGTATTTTGGTATTGATCTCTGCAATGGTACGCATTAATGCCGTCGTAACTGGGTTGTCCCTATCTTACGGCGTATCTTTATCCTCTCAGGCGAACCCTAAGCTGCACTCGCAAACTGCAGGGGCTGCGGCATTGCAATCCCAAAGCCCTGAACATAGTCAACGCCCATTTTTTGCAGCCGTTGTAAGGTAACGTCATTCTCAACGCATTCAGCAATGGTAGCAATGCCGAGTTCATGACTGAGATGGTTGAAGCAGTCTACAATCGCCGCGTCAGTGTGGCTGTTCACCAGTTGCTTAATAAAGCCACCATCAATTTTGAGATAGTCCACCGGCAGGCTTTTGAGGTAGGTGAGCGAACTCATACCCTGACCAAAGTCATCTAAGGCAAAGCTGCAGCCCGACTGCTTCAGCGCTTTGATGAATTCAGCCGCCTGGTCGAGATCTGAAATGGCTACCGTTTCTGTAATTTCAAAGCAGATGGTTTTAGGGGGGATCTGATATTGAACAAGCTGATCCTGCAAAAACGTGAGGAACTGAGGACTATTGATGCTGCTGCCTGACAAGTTGATGTTGTAAAGATACCGAACGTCTTGAGAATGAGAGGTTTGTCGATAGGCTTGATAATTTTGGCAGAAGGTTTTAACGACCCAGCGATCAATCGTGGGCATAAGATCGTATCGCTCAGCAGCAGGAATAAAATTCATTGGCAGAACAAGGTCGCCGTTACTTTCGACCAGTCGGAGCAGAACTTCGCAATGAATGTCAGGATGAGGGGCCGTCAGCGGGTGAATAGGCTGACCGTAGAGGCAGAAACGCCCTTCTTCTAGCGCTCTATGAATCCGGGTAATCCATTGGCGTTCATATCGCTGCTGGACTAGCCCCTCATCAGTACTGTAGTAGGACAGATCGCGCTTCATCTGGCGCGACTCGGTGATATCACTAAGGACTAAAACGGTGCCCAGGGGATTGCCGTCTTGATCTTGAATGGGTGCGATCGCAATTTCAACGAGATATTCAAGGCCGGTGCGGCTCAGCAGTAGCCCCTGTTGGCGCGGCTGCTCTGCGATCAGAGGCCCGTCCAGTAGATTGGTGATGGGCTGACGAGTGACCTCATCAATGGCCTGAAAGATAGTCTGCAGTGGCTGTGACTGCGCCTCGGCAATGGACCACCCTGTTAAGCGCTCTGCCACAGGATTAAGCGCCTGAATCTCGCCTTCTAAGTCAACGGTAATCACGGCATCTTGCACTGCCTGCAGCGTTACTTGCCCACGAGCAACACCTTGCCCAAGTAACGC
>JBAUJD010000096.1:0-4216 GCA_049683515.1 Thermosynechococcaceae cyanobacterium
CCATTGGGGTGGGCCTAGCTGCAGTGATTGTCCTCCCTCAGGGACTATGGCTTAGCCTTAAAGTTCTGGTCATCTGCATTGTGCTGCAGCAAATTGAAGAGAATTTATTAATGCCCCGTATTATGCAGGGATCAATAGACATGAATCCGGTGATTTTGTTTCTCGCGCTTCTGGTGGGTACCAGAGTTGCGGGTCTCATCGGTTTGTTCTTATCTATCCCCATTGCTGGCGTTCTGATTAGCTTGTTTGAGCTGCAGGAGCTACAGGGACAGCGAGGTAAACCTCAAATTGCAGATCAATGATCGCTAGCAGCTCTTTTGCCTAGGAAAGTTTAGAGTTGTGAACAGTCTCTACGGAAAAGTAACGCAGCTTTCTACCAAAGGGTTAGTCTAACGTCTGTCCATTGATAGAGGAAAAAAAGGCTCTGGAAGTATTAGATAGAAAGTAGATGATAAATCAACTGACTTAAATCTCTTTGAGAAATAACATTTTACGCGGAGGGTTAATACCGTGCTCTTTTTACCTCAATCGACTCCTGTGAGTATTACTGAACAGACTTCAGAGCCACACTCTAATTCATTAGAACAGGACGAAAGCAGGCAGTCTTACACTAGTGATGCCGAAAGAATGCAAGAGATTGTCCACGAGGCAAGACTGTCTGCTTGGCGGAGAGCGAATACCCAGGCACGTCTTCACAACCCGCAATGAGGCTTGCATCTTCGTTCGATCTTGACAGCGGAAACAGCTTCAATCTCATATTTTGGAGGCATAGTACAGTGAAAGATAATACCGATACTCCACAAGCAACCGATCGCAACATTCAGCTATCAAATCAAGCCAGCAGTGCCCAGTCCGGCAACAATTGGCAGCAGCTAAAATCAGAAGGGGGTTCAAGACTGCAGCGGATTGCGAGAATTTTCCAGGCCGCGTTCTCAAAGACAAAAACTGAGCTGCAGTCAGGGGCTAAAACAATGCGTCCTCTTGCTCAAGAGCTATCTACTACGGTGGCTGAGAACCTAAAAGAGAACAGCAAAACAACTGCAACTCAGATTAACGAAACCTGGAAAGACAGTCCTGACAAGGCAACTGCGTTGCGATCGCTACTCCTATCGTTTGCTCAAGCGGCGAAAGCCAAACTTCTGCCTTGGTACAAAGTTGAGGCAAAGACAATAGATACAGCCCTGACAAAAAGCTACGGCGATCGCTATGGTTCAGCGAAGCGCAAGTTCAAAGGTGCTAAGGCTCGGTACGTTCAAGCCACTGCACCTCTTGAGGTGTCGGTAGAGGAAAAAGCGGTTACGGCTGATGCCGATCAAACTGAGAGCATTACGCCTCATAAGCCCTCTGGTGATGGTTCGCTGTAGCTGATGAGAACTGTCGTTGATTCTAGAGCGGCTCAATTTTGCCAGCAGTGCGCCACTAGTAAAGGTGGAGGCAAAGGACAATGCAAAGAGCGCATCCACTGTGGAGCAAATCGAAATTATGCCGCCCAGGGTGATCATCAAGACAAATGCCTTTGCTACAGTCCTTTTAGGGCCTGATTAAGCGGCTGGGACTTGCTGATTTGCCCAGTTCTCCCACAATGGCGCTTGTGACCGCACCGGAGATCGCATCTAGCAGCTTGCCTTTAGCGTTGTAGGGATCTAAATCATTGACTTCAATATCAGAAATATTAAGGGAACTGGTTAGACCCAAGCCTGCGATCGCAGAGACCTTAATTTGAGCATCAATATCTTGAATCGTGAGTCGATTGATTTCAATCTGCCGACCCTGCCCCGAAGTCGCGCTGTCGTCTTTCACTGGGTCACGGTTGCCACTGCTGCGGTTGCCTGGGTCGAGCTGATTGACAAGGGTGGCGAGGTTATTGCGAGCCAGATTTTGCTCTATTTGGACCTGCACACCTTGTACCGCAATAGAGTCTATCTGAACGGTTTCTTGGCTCAAGGTATCGGGGTTAAGCTTCACGTCGATCTGTCCCACTTCAAGCAGATGGGGACTGTTGAACCCCTTCGGATTGCTGAGGGTGAGGTCTTTAATGATGAACTCACCTTGAAAGGGTTTAGACTCGACAGCTTCAATCTGAGCTTTAACCCCGCTGACGGTACTGATATTTTGCTCAAGCATCGATTCAAGAATGGCATCCCGCTGGAGCCAGCCTATACCCGCTGCCCCAGCAACCAAGATCAGGCCGCCCCCTAATGTTCCTAGAATGATTGTCCCTTTACCCATGACAGCCTACTTCTCTGTGTTGCTGTTATGAACGATATTGCGATCGCTCTGTTCCCTATATCTTCGAAGGTTCGGAGTTAAGACTGGGCTTGAACCACGATAATGGACCTCCAGATCGCTAGGATGCTGCTCTGATCTTATGGTAGTCTCTTCACCCACCGCCAGTTCAAGGTTTGCTAGGCATCGTCGTCCTGTTCAACGCTCTATTGCGATTTGATGACAGAAAGATATCGCATTTGATTAAGATAACGGCTTCGATTGGGAACACTAAAGGCATTGGTATGGTTAGACCCTTGATTTGAACTCAATCAAGAGCCTCTGATCATGTGCCCTGATTCACCTCGCTGCGTTAACCCACGGCAAATTCCTATGCTTGAAGCCACCCGAAATTCCCAAAAATCTCAAGCTCAAGAACAGCATATTTTGGTGATTGACGACCATGAATGCGGGGTGTTTGCCCTTGATGCTGCGACCTACTCCATTGGTCGAGATACCAGCAATGCGATTGTTCTCAACGATGAATCGGTCTCACGCCGCCATGCCCTGCTGCTGCGGATGCCGATTCCCGGCGAGAACCGTTACCGCTACCGGCTCATTGATGGTAACTCCTTGGGTGATCCCAGCACCAACGGCACCATTGTTAACGGCACCTCTAGCCAATCTCACGAGTTAGTAAAAGGGGATTCGATTCAGTTTGGCAAGAATTCATTCTGCACCTATCTGATTATCTCAGGCGAAGAATCTGAGATGTCTAATTACTTGGCGTCTGCCGAATTCCAAAGTATTAAGGCGAACCTCGTAGATCCCAAGGCAACCATTGCCGCAGACATGAGCGAAGAGATGGATCAACTGGAGCCGCAGCAAAATGTCGATATTTGGCTTGAAAACCCAATTGAACCAGAGCAGGAAGACGCCACGATTATCTTCTCTAAAAATAGCGCGGCCAGAAAAGTAGCCTTTACGCGGGCTGCCCCAGTCTCAAAGCCATCTTTTGTTCAGCAGCATTGGCTGAAGATAGTACTTGCTGCGGGAATCAGTGTAATGGTGATGGGAGTAGGTTTTTGGCATCGTAATCAGACCTCTGAGCCAGCACCGGTAGAGAGTAATGTCACCGCTCCAGAATCGTAAATAGAAAAGTCACTAATCTCGGAAATGATTTTGCGATCGCACCCCTCAAAAACTTGAAAAATCAGCGGTACAGTAGAGGGGCACTCTCTACCGAAGGCTCTTTAATGCTGGCGAAGCGAATTTTACCCTGTCTCGATGTCAAAGCCGGTCGAGTCGTCAAGGGCGTTAATTTCGTCAACCTTAAAGATGCTGGCGATCCGGTAGAACTCGCCAAGGTTTACAACGAAGCCGGGGCCGATGAACTGGTCTTTTTAGATATCACCGCCACCCACGAAGATCGCGACATTATCTATGACGTGGTGTATCGCACCGCAGAGGAAGTGTTCATTCCGCTCACGGTGGGGGGTGGTATTAGTTCTCTCGATACGATTCGCAAGTTATTGAGGGCTGGGGCCGACAAGGTGAGCATTAACTCAACGGCGGTGCGGAATCCAGATTTTATTAATCAGGCCAGCGATCGATTTGGGCGTCAGTGCATTGTCGTTGCCATTGACGCCAGACGGCGAACCGACCCTGACAATCAGGGCTGGGATGTGTTTATCCGAGGCGGTCGAGAGAATACAGGACTCGATGCGATCTCATGGGTCAAAGAGATGGAGCAGCGCGGGGCCGGTGAATTACTGGTGACCAGCATGGACGCCGATGGCACCCAAGCGGGCTACGACCTAGAACTCACCCGAACCATTGCAGAGCAAGTTCAAATTCCGGTGGTGGCGTCGGGGGGGGCCGGGACTTGCGATCATATCCGGGAGGCATTGACCGAGGGGAAAGCTGAAGCAGCTTTGCTGGCATCACTGCTTCACTATGGTCAGTTAACCGTGGCTGAAATTAAGGAACACTTGGCCCAGCATCAGATCCC
>JBAUJD010000097.1:0-2800 GCA_049683515.1 Thermosynechococcaceae cyanobacterium
GAAAAGTTCTGGCCTGCCATTAATAATATTGGTCTTGTCAACTATGAAGCGGGCAACGTTGATGAAGCCATCGTGCGCTGGCAGGCGGCCAGCGAGATTGACAAAGAAACCGGGGAACCTATTTTAGCCCTCGCGGTGGCAAGCTTTAAGCAGGGCAAGAAAGATGAAGCCCTAAAATTAGCTCAAAAAGCCTTAGAGATGGACCGTCGCTACGGTGACCTCGATTTCTTGGTCGAGAATCTATGGGGTAAACGCCTCGTGGAAGATACCAAAATGGTCTTTAAAATCCCGAAAATTCAGGAAACCATTGCCAAGATTGAAGCTGAAACTGCAGAAGACGGTGGCGAAGAAGCTCAAGCCCCTGAAGAACTTGAGCAGCCGTAACCCTGGCTTTGTCCGTAATGCAAAGGTTATTAAAGGCTAGCTAGGATCATGACAGCTCCGATGCCCAGCGGTTCTATCTCTTTGCCACATCTGCCCATTTCTGCGCCTGTTCATATCCGGAGGGTTAAAGAGCAAGATCTTTTGAGCATTGCTCACCTGCTCTGCACCAGCTTTTATCCAGAGACAAGCTTCTGGCACTGGGCGGTTCCGTTGCTGAGGGTTGGCATCTATCAAGACTTGCGATCGCGTTTTGTCACCCAGGCTTCTCGACATGCCTGTTTTGTTGCTATCTTAAAATCTTCTACACCGGGTGAGTCCGCTCAAGAAACCCTGGTTGGGACCGTCGAGATCACCCTCAAGTCGCTGGGGCTATTGCAATCCCCTGTACCCTATATCTCAAACCTAGCTGTTTTACCCAGCCACCGTCGTCGAGGCATTGCTCAGCATTTACTACTTGCCTGTGAACCCGTGGCCCGCTCTTGGAGCGCTAACGAACTCTATCTCAACGTTCTGGCAACCAACGCCGCTGCACAAAGGCTGTATCAAAAGGTTGACTACGTTTCTGAAGAGCCTAAACCCTGGCCTTTCGGACCGTCTAAGCGCCTTTTACTACGCAAGCCGTTAGCGCCGGTACGGTTCCATTCATAACCAGATGATTGTGCTAGCCCCCAGAATAATGTCTCAACGCCGATTACTCAAGCTTAAACAACAGCACCCGCAGCAGCAACGTTAGTGGAATCAAAGCAATCCCGACAAGCGCGATGGCGAACCCAACAAAGTTTGCGATTAATAACTGAGTTGCACAGACGAACAGAACGCTGAACAGGAGAACATAGATAATGCCGAGGTTAACGGTATTGAGCTTTCTGAGTTCACGGTTAGCTTCAACTGAATTGACGCGCATTTTGATGTCGCCCTGCTCAAGCTTATTCAGCGATATTTCGACTCGCTGAGGCAGATTCAGGCTTGTATTCGTAAATTCAGCCGCTTGGCGACTCAATTGGCTAATTAAATCATTGGAACTGCCAGATTCTTGAGCCATAATTTCCTCTGCAAAGGGTTGAGCGACTTCCATGAAATTGAAGTTGGGGTCGAGAAACTTGCCTAGAGCCTCTAGTGCGGACAATGACCTCAGCACAAACGTAAATGCCGCCGGGAATCGGAAGGGCTGATCGTAGGTTAATTCGTATAGATCGTCGTTAATCGACGCCATCGAAATCTCACCATGCTCTGAAAAAGCCCGATCAAAATAAGAATCGAGCATGTGCTGCACCGAGCGCCGGACGGGGCCAAAATCTGAATTGGGGGCTAATGCGCCTAGTTCTACCATGGCCTGCACCACCAGACCGGCATCGTTTTGCAAAATGCCCTTAAAGTTGAGCATCAGATGCTCTTGGGTCTTTGCCGGAAGCTGACCCATCATCCCAAAATCATAAAAAATTAGTGCACCGTCTGGATTGACTGCAATGTTGCCAGGGTGAGGATCTGAATGAAAGAAACCATGATGAAGAATTTGGCGAAGGTAAGACCGTGCGCCGAGCTGTGCGATCTCAACCCGATCAATCCCGGCTGCACTGAGGGCATCCACATCATTGACCTTAATGCCAGGAAGATACTCCATGGTCAGCAGGCGAGAGGTTGTATATCGCCAGTGCACCCGAGGCACAATCACATCGCTTTGATCATGAAAATTACGGCGAAATAAATTCGCATTGCGCCCCTCATTGAGATAGTCCAGCTCACCCCAGAGATTTTGATGACACTCTTCGTAGATGCCTAACCAATCTCGTCCGCCCTTACCCCAAGGCGTACGGTGTTGCACAAACTCAGCGAATCCCCTCAGAATGCTCAGATCAATCTGAAACAGTTGCTTTAGCCCCGGACGCTGAACTTTCACCGCCACCTCGTCACCGGATTGAAGCTGGGCGTGATGCACTTGCCCCAGACTTGCTGCTGCAATGGGAATGGGACTAAAGTTCTCGAAAATATTTTGGACCGGCGCTCCTAGCTCTTGCTCAATAATTTCAGTGACCTGCTCATAGCCAAAGGCTGGCACTTGATCTTGAAGTTTTGAGAGTTCATCAATGTACTCTACCGGGAATAAATCAGCACGGGTCGAGAAAAACTGCCCCACCTTAATAAAGGTTGGTCCCAGGTGCAGCAAGCTTTCACGAATCCAGATAGCACGTTGGCGGTGACGGCGTGCCCGTTGTTCAGACGTAGGGGCCTGCCGGTTAGGATAGCTCCAGGGGTGTCGATCAGCCCACAAAAAAGCGAGAAGCTGGAGGCCGATGTGACCAATTTCGATCAAGCGTCCCCAGTAACTATAGTCTCCCTTTGCCCACCGATAGGAGTCATAGGACGGCAATTCAGCGCTAAGTAGGGATATAGACGTAGAACTAGCCCCGGACGAGGC
>JBAUJD010000098.1:0-4204 GCA_049683515.1 Thermosynechococcaceae cyanobacterium
ACCAAGTTGAGTCGAACTCGGTAGGGTGCAAACACATTAGAGTTTTCGCCACCCGGAGCGCCGCCGCCGCCGGCAATACCCGAGAGAATGGCCTCGCCCTGTAGCTTCGTTGTGGTCGAAAACTGCTGGGCTTCAAAGGTCGCTGTTTGAGCTTCTAGACCATCAACCCGACCGGTCAACGCCGTTAATTCTGCTTTAAATTCGTCTTGAAGTGCCTTGGCGATATCGAGATCTTCTTTACTGGCAAAGCGATCTCTAATTTGGTCTAAGCAAGCGTTCAGTGCCGCCGCTAATTCGTAGCGGGTGACGGCGCGATTCCCCCGGAACGTGCCATTGGGGTATCCGGCAATACAGCCGTAACGTTCAACCAGGGACTGCAATGCCTGAAAAGCCCAATCAGTAGGCTGCACGTCTGACAGTTGCGATACAGAAGTCACTTGCCCTATGGGGTCGGTCTCAGACTCTTCTGCCATGACCGGTAGAGTCATCGTCCACAGGCCGTAGACAACAGTAGAGGCAGCAATCCACCTTGGGTTCATTTATTTATTCCTCACGGATATTGATAGGGATGATTATCAAATCAAGTATCTTGCGTTTGATCAGCAAGAATAGGGCCGCTCGAAAGCAACAGCAGTGGGACAGATGAGGTCTTAAACTCGCGCAGCTCCGATGGTGGTTTAAGACTTGAGAAAGAACAATGTAATCAACAATACAATTCACTCTACAGCGAGAGGCTGTATAGGGTAAAGTCAATTGTTTTGATGATAAATATTGGGTAAAATCTATGCGTAAAAAATGGGATTAAGTGGGGCTAAAGGCTTGACTTTGAAGAATTGCTTCGATATCAGACTTGAGGCTACCCCTGCCGAGAGAATACTTATTAAGTAGGTATGTCCAATTAACTTAAAAGAGCTTTGGTTGAATTGAATATCGCTCGCTTAGTCCTTCCTCCTAATCCCCCTCTCCCAATACCTGGGGCTGAGGGGAGAGCCATGCAGATCTTTTGCTCAAAAAATGAACCTGGAGATCGTCTCACCAACGCAGTTAAGGCAAACGTGCGGTTACAGGTGCAACGAATCCAGGCTTCTTCTGTCATTGCTGCAGCCGTAGAAAAAGGAACACTCAAGGTCGTGGGTGCTTACTATGACCTTGATACAGGCGAAATTAGTCTAGTGACCTAAGGGGATTGAGTGAGCAAAGGAGATCCGTGGCGAGAAAATTCGTCACGGGCATCGTGGATATGTAACACTCAATGCACTGGAGATTATATCAATGATTGATTGTCAAATGATCCCCGACACCAATGTGCTGGAGATGTCCATTGATGGCTACATTACGGCGGCTGAGTTTGCCGATTTGCTGAAGCTGATGGATGAGCAATTTAAACAGCATTCAAAACTGCGTCTGCTGATTAAGGTTCTAAATTTGACGGGGTTTGAACCCACGCTGATCTTCCATGACGTGCTGTTTGGGATTCGGCACTTTTTTGACTTGAGTCACTATGCGATCGCAACCGATCAAATCTGGGTGAAGCGTGGCATTATTGCCTCTCGCCTGTTTATGCTGGGGCAGATCCAGATCTATGGCATGGATGAACTCGATCAAGCTAGGCAGTGGATTCTGCCAATGATTGATGCGTCTCCACCATGACTTTTCCGAGATGCTTCGTGAATAATTATACCGATTCACAACTGTTCAAGAAAATACTTTCAAGCAAGCTGCTTAACTAGCAGACAAAGTCAACAATTTTCCTTGAGCTGTCTCTAGGATTGAGTCTCGCAGAAAAGAGCTAGCATTTATAATTTCAATCCCAATTAGCTCTCCTGCTTCATTTAGCTCTGCTGTTATATTTGGATTGATTTCTACACTATTTACTTCAGGCTCATTAGAAATACTTAAGTGGAGCACATCTTCTTGATCGAAGTACTTTAGTTTAGGTTGACCCATTGATCGTATATCTCCCACTTTTTAAGCGAAACTTTATTTGTTGACGAGTCGTTGCATGAATTGTGACAGGAATCATGGCATTATTAACTGTCAATTCATAGGGAATGATGACCAAACAATTACGATGACTACCTGCAGCAATAAGACGCCCTGTTTCAGTATCGTAATATCTCTCTCCAGTGTATCTCAGGATTTCCTCAATATCTGTGAGTTCAAATCCTCGAAGTTCTGCTCGGTATTTTAAGTAATCTGACCAGATAATATCTGGCATGTTGATTGCTCTTTTCGATTGTCTACGTCAATTGTAACTGAAATCAGAGGCTCGCTATAAACTGAGACTCTTAGCTACAGTGAATTGCCGTTAGTGTCATGAATTATTCGCCACGAGATCCCGTGCTGTTTTAGAAGTCATCTATAGTGGGCCTCCTAGAATTAGCTTTTGTGGGTGGCGAATAAATCGAGACACTAACAAATCTACATAATGATTAACAGCATCCACTTGCTCAGGCGGAAGAGTCATGATTTTATCAACTAGTGCCTGCTGCACGTTCATTAGACCTCTTGCAATATTCGATTCATGATGTGCTACTGACTAAAATGATCACCCGATCTAACCAGGATCTTCAGGTTCCTACTGTCTCAGAGATGCAATTATGCAAGAGGTCTAGTGCACCAGTCAATCATATGACATCCACAAAGCAATTGCCGCTTTCCGGGCTGAGATCGCCGTTATGGGAAATAAGTTTCATCTGTAGCTCAAATATTGATTCTTGAGCGAATCTTGCGGACATCATAGCCAGCCCCTTTAAAGGTTTCGGCCTGATCTTTCAGCAAGGCTACAAACTTTGCCGGGATATCATTCTCTTCATTTTTAGTCAGATATCCATGTTTGACCTGCACTAAAATATTAACGATAAAGAGCTGAAAAGCAGCTTCATCGACCTCATAGTCTAGTGCCAGTCTGGCATAATCAATTTCTCCGCCATAGTTGGCTTGGTTATCATTCCGCCAGGCATGCCAGATTGTTGCATGGTAAATCGCGTAGGCACAGACCTGCTTCAGATTTTCAATATCCCGTGCAGATGGATTGGTTCTAACCTGTGTGATGGCGCTGATGGCGTGGTTTGTGTCAAAACTCTCAACATTAATCTCGCTCTCGTCATACCAAGTTTCACCGGGTTCGAGCGGATAGCTAAAAAACGGAACACTGTGTTCTACTAAATCTTGAGAAAAGGTGTAGATCTCTTTCCAGTCCAGCTTAATTTTTGTTTCGTGAATTGAGAAAAAGTGGTTGATGTACTCCTTAATCAGATCCCAATAGAGATGCTGAATCTTGGCGTAGTAATGTTGCCCCGTTGCAGTAATCTCCGATCTCGGTGACCAGCCCTTCCAGTTACATTGACCGAGGTCGTCCCGCATGGCATCAATGAGAGACGTCTCTGTCAGTGGAGACAGAACTAATATCCCTTCATTGCCAAAGATGATGCCTTTGCCAAAGGTATTGATCGCAGAGACTCCCTTGAGGTGGGGATGGAGCAGTCTCAAAATAGGGCTTTTCTGCAGGTTTCGATACAGTGCGATCGCATATTGCCCGGTATTAATATGGGCGCGCCCCAGGTGGCCTTTAACCTGTCCATCAATAAACTCAGCAATCCTGAAATAAGCTTTGGCGGCTTCCCATTGCGGCCCTCCTTCTGCTGATTTTGCGATAATGGTTGGACCAAAGACGGCTGGATTAGAGCCTTTCTCTCGAATTTGATATTCAATCTGCTCCGGCATCAGCGCCCCGGCACTATTCTTTCTCAGTGTCATGTGGACACTCGGTGCCTGGTGTTTGTCGTCACAAACGTACTGATCCAGGTTGTAACGAACGTGATAAGTGCCCACCGGTCCTTCCGTCATCAGGGCCGGAGCAAATCCATTTAAGACCGCATCAACAAAAAACTCATCGCTACGCGAAGAACCAGGGTCTTGCTCTTCTTTATCGATGGTTAAATTATCAGGAAACGTCTCTTGAGCGCCTTTGATAGAGGAACGTCTACTGGCTGTGGCTCTCACCAATCCTAGGGTTGCAGCATGCAGCAAAATCTTTCGAGTTTGAGGCGGCACAAAATTTTGAGGGGACGAACTAATACCGGCTCCTTCCGATCGAATCAGCGGAATCTTAAAAGCAGGATCATATTCCCAATCTGCAATCAAGATGTCTTGGAAATCAAAATCATTGGCTACATTTCTAGGACCATCGTAGTCATAGATC
>JBAUJD010000099.1:0-2444 GCA_049683515.1 Thermosynechococcaceae cyanobacterium
CGTTAATACAAAGCCGCTGTCTCAAACAATTCTTGATAGCTACAGCGAGGCAGATTCTGAACAGTTTAGTAAAACCATTCTGCGGTTTGGTCCGCCTGAGTCGGGTCAATGGTATGTGATAGAAGCCACTGAAACAGGGGAGCTATTGGCCTTAGCCGACCTGCCCTATCAGGTGGGGATCGATGAGCGATCGCACCTCAACCCGTCCTCATCTAACTCCACTGCCTATCCCTACTGCACCCAAGCCTTTACCTACACCTTTGCCATGGAGGCCACCGAGGAACCCCAGGTACACGAGCAGCCCCCGTTCTATTCGCAAATGGAGCCGTTCTATAGTTTCGATAAACCCCGATACGCCGAGACCCCCAATCTGGTCTTCAGCTATCGACGTATCTTCAGTGTTGAACCGGGAACCGATGAAAAAGTAGTCAATCCTGGCGATATTTCGATGCAAAATTGGGGGGGCGGTAATGACTATGGACCAGGGACGCCCCTCGATAATTTTATCTATACCCGTGAACAGCTTCAGGCTGATGGGCAGCTCGCTCCTGGCGGCTGGCAAGGGGGACTGAGAGCCTCTAGTTTAGAAGGCGGAGAGCAGCTCGCCCAGGGTTACTTTTACTGGTGGGTGGCGGGCACCACTGATTCTAAGCTGCCGGATGCCAATAAACAGCCTAGACCTAATCTTCGCTATCTGACGGGTCTAGCGTCTCCGATGGGGACAGTGCATGGACTCTCAAAATATCCCTATATCCGTGAAGGTCGGCGCTTGATGGGTCGGCCTAGCTATGGCTATCGGCAGGGGTTTACGATTCGCGAAACCGATGTCTCTCGCCAAGATTTTCGGGATGACTTCTATAAAGAAACTCTCTCCGGTGAAACCTATCGAGATGTGATCACCTCTATAGCTGGGCTGAAGACGCTGGATGTGATCACCGATCGCGTGTCAGTTAATGATGTGGAATTGAGGATGCGATCGCGTATTTACCCTGATAGCGTCGGTGTGGGTCACTATCCCATTGACTTTCATCCCTGCATGGCTGAAAGCCCCCCTGAGAAACCGGGCAACATCGAACGACCGGGCGAACGTCAGGGGGCCAGTCGCACCTATCCCTATCAGATTCCGCTGCGAGCCATGATTCCGCCTCGCATTAATAATTTAATCGTGACGGGCAAGAATATTGCCACCAGCCACATTAGCGCCGCGACTTACCGGGTCCATAGCTTTGAGTGGTCGGTTGGGGCAGCGGCAGGCACCACGGCAGACTATGCCCTAGAAACGGGGGTAATGCCCTATCAGCTTGTGGAAAATATGCCGCGCTCTAATCCACAGCTAGCGGCGCTTCAGAAGCGGTTGAATGACAATCAGAATCCCACCGCCTTCCCAGGCACGTCGATTTTTAATAAAGATTGGCAAGAATGGTAAGCAGAACCCAGCAGAATGAGTCTGTGTTCTAGTCGGCCTGAGATTGGGGCCAAAATCCACCTGTTCGATCAGAAAAGGCAAGGGCCAGCAGGGGAGTACCATCAGAAATAAGATTAAAGCCCACTAATAAACCCAGCAACCAAGGCGCATTGACCGGCCAAGCGGCGATAATGACAATACCAAACAAGACGCCGACGATACCGCCTCCTAGGTGCCACAGCCAGCCTGATTCAGGTCGCTGTTGAATAGCCATAGCGGTCTGGATCGCGCCACCGATTAAAATGAAAGCTCCGAGGCTTAAAGTCAAACTCAATACTCCCGCCAGCGGATAAAAGAGTAGGATAAGACCGCCTGAAATGTAGAAGATACTCCAGATAAATTGAAGTACGGCTGTCTTAGAATAGCGAACCTGAACCGAATGGATAAATTGTAAAATACCGCTGCCGATCAGGAGCCATGCGACGAAGGCTTCTACAGCTAAAGTAGTGAAAAAAGGAAGTGCGATCGCAACTAACCCTAACCCAATAATCAAGAGTCCCAGAAGTGCGGGCTTCCAGCCAGGATTAAGTAGTGAATTGCCGGGGGGATTACCGCCTGAGACATTAGAACTGGTCATTTTTTTATCCTGTGTAACGCAATACTATATGTGCTTTATTGAATCTCAATTTTTGCGTCTATGCCTCTAACGGAGAGTGGATCTTAATGGGGATAGCTCTCGATCTAAAGATATAGCGACAGGATTATAGGGGTTGACGGGGTAAGGCCACAGTAAACGTACTCCCCTGCCCTACTTCAGACTGAAGCGTAATCTTACCTTGGTGTCGCATCACAATTTGGGATGCCAGATGCAGCCCCAAGCCGCTGCCGGTACTCACGTATGCACCTTGCCGGAATCGCTCGAAAATAAGAGCCTGCTCTTCAGCTTTGATGCCGGGACCAGTATCTTGTACTTGCAAAATAACCTGCTGAGGATGCTCTTGTTCTTCTCTTTCTTCGCAGGTCAAATGTAGCGTTATGG
>JBAUJD010000100.1:0-6220 GCA_049683515.1 Thermosynechococcaceae cyanobacterium
GTTCTAATAGCTTCATCAATAGCGACTGCCTGAGACTGGCTAGCTCTAGCCTTAAACTCTAGTACAATCATATATTTACGCTAGCATACTCAGTATAAATATTGCACCATCGGGGCTTGTTCCCCGCGCCTTATATCCCACGCTTAAAAGACGTGGGCTTTACGTCGATTCCTGTAAGATCTCACAGCTTCTATAGTGCAGAATATAGCAGGACTTCAGACCAAAGCCGTTTTGCTGACCGATGAATCTCCGCCACAGTTTCAAACAATCAGGCCGTATTACACCAAACATTCTGTGGATACTCAAGAAACGCTGCACCGCATTAACGTCCTGCTCCAGAGCTACGATCGCTTTGGCATTCATTTAGGGTTAGAGACCAGCTATCAGTTACTAGAAGCCCTCGGTGATCCCCATAAAAATGCCCCCATCATTCACGTTGCTGGCACCAACGGTAAGGGATCGGTTTGCGCCTATCTCTCATCGGTGCTCACTGCAGCAGGCTACCGGGTCGGTCGCTACACCTCGCCGCATTTAGTCGATTGGACCGAGCGCATTTGTATTAATCAGCAGCCGATTGCAGCAGAGCGTCTATATCAGGCACTGCAGCGGGTCGAGACCGCCGTGACTGACCCGACCCCGACCCAGTTTGAAGTCATTACCGCAGCAGCTTGGTGCTGTTTTGAAGATCTCGATATTGCCGTCATTGAAGTGGGCTTGGGCGGACGGTTGGATGCCACCAATCTCTGTCCGTCGCCGCTAGTGAGCGTGATTACCTCTATTAGCCGCGATCATTGGCAGCGTTTAGGGAATACCTTGGCCGAAATCGCCTACGAGAAGACTGGAATCTTGAAGCCCCACTGTGCCGCCGTCATTAGTCCACAGCCTGAGTCCGTTGAACAGGTGGTTCGGCAGCGACTACATGAACTCAACTGTCCGGCCCGGTGGCCTGAACCTGCGGTACGGGTGACCCAACAACGGGACCGACAGACGGTGATGGCGGAGGGGATCACCTATGACTTAGCGCTATTGGGCGATCTGCAGTTGATTAATTCAGGGGTTGCGATCGCAACCCTAAAAACCCTGCAACAACAGGGCTGGCACATCTCAGACAATGCCATCAAAACCGGCATGGCAAATGCCACCTGGCCCGGACGACTCCAATGGACCCAGTGGCAAAATATACCACTGCTGCTTGACGGTGCCCATAACGGAGCCGCCGCCATTGCTCTGCGTCAGTATGTAGATTCATTAGAGCCACAACCCATCCACTGGCTGATGGGGATGCTGTCAACCAAAGATCATGGTGAAGTCTTCACGGCCCTGCTGCGGCCCGGAGATCGACTCTCGTTAGTACCCGTCTCTGGACATAGCAGCGCTGACCCACAAACGCTTCAAGCGCTAGCGCAAACGATTTGCCCAGCCCTAGGCCCATGCCATACCTATCCGAGCTTAGAGACAGCGCTGCAGACTTTGACTCAGGATTCAACTATCCATGTCCTGTGCGGTTCGCTCTATCTAGTCGGAACATTTTTGGCTCAGGGATAAAAAAGTGTCGCGGTCACCTTTACCTATCATTTTTACGAGGGCGTGTGGTTTACCCTACCAGAGAGGGCAAACTATCTCTGTAGAGGCATTGGCCTAGAACACTTCAGAGGCATAGCATGAGCTACTGCTTAAATCCAGACTGCATGAATCCCAAGAACGTGCCCCAGGCAACAGCCTGTCAGGCTTGTAATGCGCCGTTGCTGCTGCGCGATCGCTACAGAGCATCCAAGATATTGGGCAAAGGTGGATTTGGCACAACATTTTTGGCAAAAGATGAAGGTCTGCCGGGACAGCCGGATTGCGTGATCAAGCAACTCAAGCCCATCTTAAATACGCCTCAGTACGTTGAGCAGTGTCAAAAGCTGTTTCAGCGCGAAGCCGAAACCATGGGCAAAATCAGCAGTCATCCGCAGGTTCCTCGACTGCTGGACTTCTTCGAGCTGGGGCAAGAATTTTATCTAGTTCAGGAATATATTAGCGGCAATACACTGCAGCAAGAGGTCAAACGGGGCGGTCCTTTGACAGAAATGCAGGTTAAAGATGTCCTTAAAGAGGTGCTGCCCATCTTAGATTACCTCCATCAGCAAGAGGTCGTTCATCGTGATATTAAACCCCCTACTATTATTCGCCGCCGCATTGATAACCAGCTGAGTCTGATCGATTTTGGTGTCGTCAATGATCAAGCTGGCGTAGACCAGGGTGCGATTGGTTCAAGAGCAGTAGACATTGTAGTGGGCACAAAGGGATTTGCCGCCCCTGAACAACTGGCAAAACGCTCTGTTTATGCCAGCGATATTTATGGGCTGGGCATGACCTGTGTTTTCTTACTAGTGGGTCGACTCCCCAAGGATTTAGAGGCTAACCAGGCCGAACAACCCTGGTGGAATGCCCTTAATATTAGTCCGCCATTCAAGCAACTTCTGCGCAAAATGGTGGCGATGGAGGTACAAAATCGCTACAGTACGGCCTCATCAGTCCTCCAAGATCTTGAGCAGGTTGCTGCTGCACCTACCCCGACGGCTGTTCCCACTGTACAGAGCCAAGAACGCCCCCCTTCGCCTCAGCAATGGCCGACCCGCCCTGCTGTAATGCCGCAGCCTAGTCCACAAACCTCACCAGCGCGACAGACCCGTCCATCGCAATCCTCTGCCTCAACATTGCAGATTTCGGAGCAATCATCGCTTGAGGTCTCTCCACAGTTCCCAGCAAAGTCAACCCCCAAAAAGAAGGGATGGTTGAGCAATATTACGGGCCTCGTTTCTCTGCCGATGGTCTCAGAGCAGGTGATTGCAGAACACCAGCAGGCCATAAATTCAATGACAACCTTGATGCGCAAGGTCAAGACACTCGATTCACCTCAGCTTGCAGATCAAAAGTTCATTGAATTTGCCAAGGTCCAAAACTACTTGACCCATGCCGAAGACAACCAGAATAGCCTGATGCAAGCTGCTCAGCTCTTAAAGGCAGGCATTGACGCCAAAGATACGTTTGCCAAGCTTGAGGCGACTGAAGCCCGATATTTAGGAGCCGACGCCCAAAAAATCTATCAATGGGTGCGATCGCTTTTAGAGCAGAACCCCAAGTCGAATCTTTTCTTGACGACGTTTAAGCGGCAGGCTGCAGATTTGCCAACCAACATCAAGTTAGAGAAAGTTAGAGTTGCGATGCAGAGGTACCTTACCCATATTGAACAGTTGGCCCAAGACCCTAGCTGCTTTCGACTGCTATCGCTCTTTACACAGGCACAGGAGCACGATTATTCTGTTTTGCAGGTCACAGCCAGCCTACTAGAGTCCCATCACACGGGGATGGCTGATGATATTGATGCTTTAACGCGACAAGTTCGGGTTCAGTATACACTCTTTGAAAAGTTGGGACGTGTCATTGGCATCCCGGCCCAGAAACGGGTGCCAGAGACCTATGCCTATTTGATTCAATATATTGCCCTCAGCGATCAGTATCAGCCCTATTACGCTCAGTTTCGACAGATCTTAGTTTTGCTGGAGACATGGCACCGGCACTATAAGAGCGCCATTGATATTCGACAAAAATTTAGCCCCAGCGACTACAAGATCCCCAAAAATTTTAAGGAAACAGTTCCTGGAATTGAGGTTTATGAACGCTATACTTCATCAATGGTCTAAGTTTGGTTGATGACAAATGGACAGCCCACAATGATGGAGACATCGGCAGGGCAGAACGTTAAGGATAGAGATTACTTTGAGCAAGCTTGAAGGGCCAACTGACAGGGCGCAAAGGACAAACGATGCAGACGGGATGGCCCCAACTGTGTTAGCGCGGCTCGATGGCGGCGGGTACCGTACCCTTTGTTTGACGCGAGATCATACCCGTCATATTTTTGAGCTAGGCGAATGATGAGTCGATCTCGCCAGACTTTGGCAATGATGCTGGCGGATGCGATCGCAAGCTCTTTCTGATCTCCCTTCACCACCGTTCTTTGAGCCATCTCAAGGTTGGGAATGCTCTGGTTCCCATCGACTAAACACAGATCAGGGACTTGATTTAAGCGCCCAATGGCTCGCTTCATCGCCAGCAGACTCGCCTGCAAAATGTTGAGCCGATCAATTTCTGGCACCGAGGCCATACCAATTCTGCAGTCGGGAATCATCGTGATGATGTGGTGGTACAGATGCGATCGCTGCTGGGCTGAAAGCTGTTTACTATCGGTTACCCCCAGTGCCTGCAGTGGTTCGATACAGTCTTGCGGCACAATGACAGCAGCGGCAACCACCGGCCCGAACAGGCAGCCTCGGCCCACCTCATCTACACCTGCAACAATTTGACTGGCTAACATTCCCTAAAACCGTCCCACGATATACAGTTGGGGTAGCGCTGCTACCCAAAGCGCTCCAGACTCATTCCATTATGCTCAGCATCATTGAAACAGATCACAGTGATTCCGAGGACTCTGACTATGCTGGAGAAATCTATGGCCGTAAAGCTCATCCAAATTCTAGTTGCGACGGCGTGGCTAGATGGTAAAGTTCAGCTCGAAGAGCAGCAATACCTGCAAAAGGTGGCTCAAGATGCCGGTATTGCGGATGATGAAACCCTAAAACCACTCCTCTACGGACTAAAGCCTGTCTCGAAAGAAGAGTGCTATGCCTGGGTAGATGAATATTTAGGGGCGCACCCTACCTCAGAGGCATGCCAACAATTACTTGAAGCCATCAGCGGCTTAATCTATAGCGATGGCGATGTGGCCGCCGAAGAAGCCAAGCTGCTCACGCAAATTCAAAGTCTTGATCCAGAGCAATCTGAACCTCATCAGTTTCGTGAATCTGTGACCCAAGCGATTCAGCAGCTTTACCAACGCTGGGTCAAGAACTGATGGGTTAATGGACTGACAAACGTTTATGCCCCTCACTCCCAACTCCTTGCCTTCTGGGCGAGGGGAACAAATCCTTTGTTGTTCTCTTTCCCGAGGAAGAGGGGATTTCAGCCGTCATATAAAAGCTTTGTCAGCCAACCAGGCTGATGAGTTAAAGCACCCGCTCTAACATCTGGAAATCTCGACTGACCTCGGCCCACAGCGATTTGTTGTGGGGATCGGTTTTAAGCGCTTGTTTAAGGTAGGCACGGGCCTGATTGAGCTTGCGTTCTCGAATGAGCTGTCTCGCCCAGCGCTGATAGATCAGTGCCTTCCATTGACGGACCTCTAAATCTTGGGGCCAGCGGTTAGCGAGGGCTTCTACTAAGGCCACCGCGCGGGGTAAACGCTGCCGCTTGATCAGATCTTGAAGCTGTTTGTAAGACTCAACCTTCAGTTTCTGGTCTGCTGCTGACAGTTCGGCAGGGGCCACAGGAGGTGACTCTGGGGTAGCAGCAACGGCCTGATCTGCAGGAGAGGCTTGATATTGAGGCGCTGGCGGCTGAGTCGGCTTAGAACGAACCGTCGTCACCGTTACCCTGGCGGTCGCTGGAGAGGGCGTGGCGACCTTCACCGGAGCTTTTTTCTGGACCTGGACCGTCGGCGGAATGACTTTCTGCAAAACTTCGTAAGCCTGAGTCACCTTGATAAACATGTCATGGGCCTGCTGACTATCAGGATTGATATCAGGGTGCCATCGCCGCGCCAACCGCCGATAGGATGATTTGACATCAGCCAGATTGGCGGTTGCTTTCAACTCCAATAATCGATAGCACTGTGCAGTATCCATGCAAAATCTAGGAGACCTGTTGGGAACATTTGAAAAATAGTGTAGCCGAGGCTGTCGTCTCTGGCGTAATACCTATGCTCTTATAGTTGTCACTTTTGCCCTGATTCTTTCACCTTAGAGTGACTTTATTCAAAGAAATCATCCTCTAAATCTTCCCATTCTTCCTTTTTTGCTTGTCCTGGAGGGTTAACCATACGATATTCAGCCTCAAACACTGAGCCTTTTGACTCTGGCTGTTGAGAAGCTTTGGGTGCTGGGCTGCTGGGCTTTGGAGATTGAGGAGGGGCCGTTCTTCCGGCTCGGGCATAGCGCTGTTCGTCAATGCTGCTTAAATCATCAAGGTCTGAATTTGAAGACTCAACCGGTTCTGGAGACCGGGACGATGGCGAACCCCAGTCAGGCTCGGTTGCCCCCCAGTCATTAGATTGAGGGGCATCCCAACCAGAGGCATTGGCTCGACTCGTCTGCGCCGTTCGAGACGGAGAGGACCGGGG
>JBAUJD010000101.1:0-7853 GCA_049683515.1 Thermosynechococcaceae cyanobacterium
AGTTGGTAGCCAAATTGAAAGGCATGGCAGATAAGCTGAGCATCTGCTGGGGCCGCGTCATGAGACCCATCCCCGCCGCTGATGATACAGGTTTGCAACCAGTCAGGAAGTTGAAGATCAGCAGGGAGAGTGGCCTGGTTCATGGACTCAAATCGAGGGTTGAGAGGGCAGGGAATGGAGCTAGTCAGCAGAGCCGCAAACGGTTTGAGTTGAATACGCTTAATTCTCTGGGCTATCGCTTTGTCTATCTATTCTATTGATATTGTCTCAATGTATGGCGGCGGCAGATCAAAAATCATTCTTTAGCCTCAGTTTCTATTCGGGGTCTGTCATCGCTTTTCTTTGGGGTGGAGAGGGTAGTAGGTGATAGGTAATGGGTGATAGGCAAGACTTTTCTGTCCCCCATTACCCATTACCCCAGTATCGAGAGCTGACTTACTACTTAGGTAGCATGATAACTCTGCTTGGCAAGAACTTCTTTCAAGGCCGTTAACAGCAGCGTGACGTTCTCTGATCGACTGTTAAAGCCCATCAGACCTACGCGCCAAGCCTTACCCGCTAGCTCACCGAGACCATTACCAATCTCGATGTTGTAGTTTGCCAAGAGCTGCTGCGTGACGGCCTTGCCATCGACGCCTTCGGGGATGCAAACCGTGGTCAAAGACGGTAGGCGGTACTGAGTCTCAACGTGGCACTTCAAGCCCATCTGAGCCAGTCCTTCCCAAAACAGTTCGGCGGTGTGACGGTGTCTGGCCCACCGTGCCTCTAGTCCCTCCTCCGCGACCAGCCGTAATGCTTCCCGCAGGGCATAGTTCATGTTGATGGGGGCTGTATGGTGGTAGGTTCGCTCTTTCCCCCAGTATTGGGCGACGAGAGCCATGTCGAGATACCAGTTCGGCACTTGAGTTCGCCGGTGGGAGAGTTTATTGACGGCCCTTGGTCCCAGCGTAAAAGGGGCAATCCCAGGGGGGCAACTGAGACACTTTTGGCTGCCGCTGTAGGCCATGTCTACACCCCATTCATCTAAGAAAAGAGGAACGCCACCAAGGCTCGTCACCGTATCGGCAAGTAGGAGGCAATCGTAGTCACGGCACAGCTCGCCCACCTCTTCTAGTGGCTGGCAGGCTCCGGTGGAGGTTTCGGCATGAACCAAGGCCAAAATGGCGGGACGATGCTCTTCGAGGCCCGCGCGCAGTTCATCTAAGCTAAAAACGTCTCCCCAGGGCTTGAGCAGTTTGCGGACATCGGCTCCGTAGCGCGCCGCCATATCCACAAGGCGGTGCCCAAAGTACCCATTAATACCCACAAGGACAACATCATTAGGCTCAATCGTATTGGCGAGGGTGCCTTCCATGGCGGCACTGCCGGTGGCGCTAATGGGAATGGTCAGGGGATTGTCGGTTTGCCAAGCGTATTTGAGCAGGCTCTGGATTTCGTTCATTAATTCAATGAACTGAGGGTCAAGGTGTCCGATTTGGCGCATCCCTAAAGCCTGCAAGACCCGAGGATGAGCATTGGAAGGGCCAGGGCCAAGGAGCAGACGCGGGGGTACGTCGAGTTGGGTGGTTTGAATCCGATGATTTTCGTTGATAAAAGATGTGTTGATGAGAGATGCGTTCATTACCAATTGATGTCTGCTGATGGGGTATGTCTTGGTCCTATCCTTAATTACGAATAATTCGCTGCTCCGTTTGGACTCACGATTGGATAGAGTAGGATGGTTATACCTTTAATGTCTCACGAAGCACCCTAATGCAAAAGCGCACCACTATCGATACCACCCACATCATGCGTCGAGTCGAAGAGCTGATTGATGCCTCTTCTAATCGCTACCGCATCACCGTTCAGGTGGCGAATCGTGCGAAAAAGCGCCGTCGTCGCGAAAATCTTGAAAACTATGAAGAGTCTTCAGGACTAAAGACCGTAATGCAGTCCATTGTGGAAATGGCTGATGAATTGACGCAGCCCGAAATTATTGGTGAGTAATGATGAGATGGCGCTTTAGTTGGCTTGCGATCGCAACCGCCCTCATCATCTTAGGCACGGGACACCCAAATCTGTGGCCGATTGATGCCGCCTTTGCCCAACAGGGGACTTCTAAAGCGATCGCAGCGCAGGTCTATGAGCGGCACCCTGAATTCCCCTTAGAAAATCAATATGAGCGCACCCGGGGTGGCAAAGTCGCCGATGATGTCACCTTGGTGAGTCGTTTGATCGAATATCACACCCTCGTCAAGGGCCGCTCATCCCAGTCTCGGTTCGAGTGGAAAACCACGCTGGCCGACTACCTGGGCCTCAATGATTATTTGAGAGAAGAGGAATATCCTGGGCACACCTATCTCAAGTCCAACCCTATGGAACGTGACGTTGCCGTTGTTCAGTCCTTTAATCGACAACAGCGGTCAGACCTCGTTCAGGCGCTGGCAGATCTCTACGGAGGGTCAGTAACGCCGTCCACTGAACCGGCAACGTCGGCCCCAGGCTTGCCCCCTACCTCGGCACCGCCATCGTCTCAAACCCCAGTTTTTGCTCCAGTCACTACGCCAAAAGCGCCCACGCTCCTGCCCTTGCCACCGTCTAATGGTGCAGATCTGTTGCGTCCTCAGTCCTCTACAACAGACCAGCCCACACCAACGGGCAAAGCTCAGTTTCTACTGCCCTAGCCTAGACAATGGCGCGTCAACTGCAGCAGGGCAAAGGATGGCGTTTAGGATGGCATCCTGAAGCTGAAACCTTTCTAGCTCTCATCGGCACGGATGACTGGTCCATTGAACTGACGAGGCCAGAGTTTGACGATTTCAGCCGTTTGCTTGCAGCGCTAGTGGAAACCTTAGCCCAAATGCAAGCAGAGCTGATGGAGGGCGAGACTATTACCTGCGAAGCCACCAGTGACCTGATCTGGATTCAGCTAGACGGATACCCCGATCAATTTTGCCTTAGCTTTATGCTCCGTCACGGTCGTCGTGCCGAAGGGCGCTGGGACGAAACGGCGACAGCGGCCATAATCGCGTCCCTACAGACGATTAAACATTGGTCAGGCTAACTAACTGGGTCAGCCTTAATCTATCTGGCGAATCTTGAGACAGCACCAGTCTCCTTGCTGAGTCATTTCTGCGACCTGCCAACCCTGTTCAGCCAGAGCTGTGGTAATCATGGAGGATTGGCTCACTAAAATACCGCTCAAGAGTCCCCAAGCATCCGGCTTCATAATCTGTCGGAACTGGGGAATTAATTTCAGAATGATCTCCGCCAAAATGTTGCAGACAAAACCATCGACCCGCCACTCTGTGGCAATCATTTGTTCAATACTGCCCAAGGTGAATTGAATTTGCTTGGGGCTAATGCCGTTGAGGTCACGGCTTTCACTAGCGGCATCCACCGCCAGCGGATCGGTGTCAACACCGTAGACTCGACCGGCCCCTAGCATCACTGCGGCAATGGACAAAATACCAGAACCACAGCCGATATCAGCCATCATTGAATCTGTCTCCAGCGGCTGTCGTTCTAATGCCTTTAAACAGAGCTGCGTCGTGGCATGGGCACCGGTTCCGAAAGCGACACCGGGGTTGAGAGTCACCACAAGGCGATCGGTCTGAGGCCGAGGCAACCAAGCGGGATGAATCATGAGTCGCTCCCCGATAGTTTCAGAGTGCCAGTGATCTTTCCAGCTTTTCGCCCAGTCTTCCTCCGGCACGATTTGCCAGTCGATGACCAGATCGCCTTGATCCATCTCAGCAACATCTTGACGCAGCAGCGCCGCGATGTTTTCTAGATCGACAGGCTGACTTTTGGGCAAATAGCCCCGCACCGTTAGTCTGCCATCAATCTGCTGGCTAGCAGTCCCTAAGCAGCCTTGGTCCTGCAATCGCCAGCAAATCGGATCGTCAAGGAGAGGATCAGCGGTGACAGAAATCTCCCACCACTGGGTTGTACTCAATGGTGTCACTGGAGCGTCACGATATAGGAATCGCGAATACCGTCAGCTTTGTTGATCTCTTGGACAACGCCCTCTGGGGGCAGATCATCAAGGCTCAGCACCATGACCGCGTCGCCGCGAACCATCTTGCGGCCCACCTGCATACTGGCGATGTTGACGTTGAATCCCCCTAAAAGAGAACCAATCTGACCAATGATCCCAGGCATATCGCGGTGCAGGGTGATCAGCATGTGATTGGCTGGGGCCACGTTAATGGGGAAGTCATCAATATCAGTAATGCGAATCTCCTTGTCACCGAGCAGCGCCCCTGTCACAGACCGAGTCCCCATCGGACCTTTAGCCTCTAGATGAATCGATCCCGCATAGTCACGAGCGGAGGCATCACGGGTTTCGACGACTCGAATGCCGCGCTCTTTGGCCTCAATACCGGCATTAACGTAGTTGACTCGCTCCTGCAGCGCTGGGGATAAAAGCCCCTTTAAAGCGGCAATCACGATGGGATCGCTGTCGTTGTTGGCGAGTTCACCCTGCAAACCGACATTGAGAGACTCAATCCGACCTCCGGCAAGTTGGCCTACCAGATTACCGAGGTTTTCTGCCAGCAGCATGTAGGGCTTCAGCTTCTCAAGAACTTCAGGCCGCAACCCAGGGATATTCACCGCCGAACGGGCCGGTAGCCCTAGCAAAACATCCCGAATTTGTTCGGCGACATCAACGGCAACATTGGTTTGGGCTTCTTCTGTGGAAGCTCCTAGGTGGGGTGTCAAAATCAGATCGGCTTCCACTTTGCATAACGGAGAGTCACCGAGGGGTTCATTCTCAAAGACATCAATGGCTGCACCGGCAATTTGACCTGATTCTAATGCCTTTGCCAGCGCCTCTTCGTCAATGATGCCGCCCCTGGCACAGTTGATAATTCGGGTCGTGGGCTTCATTTTTGCCAAGGTCTCGGCATTAATGAGGTGGCGGGTTTCTGGTGTTTTAGGAATATGGAGAGTGATGTAGTCAGCTTCGCTGAATAAGAAATCTAGCTCAACGAGTTTGCACCCTAATTGCTCTGCTCTGTCCTTAGACAGAAAGGGATCATAGGCCAAGAGCTGCATATCCATTGCGCGGGCTACCTTGGCAACATGGGAGCCAATTTTGCCGAGACCAACAATCCCGAGGGTCTTCTTGTAAACTTCAACCCCAGTAAACTTTTTCCGTTCCCATTTACCGGCCTTAAGAGAGGCATCGGCTTTGGGGACGTGGCGAGAGAGGGCCAGCATCATGGTGAGGGCATGTTCGGCTGCTGCAATGGTATTGCCTTCGGGGGAGTTGACCACCACAATCCCTTTTTTGGTCGCAGCAGGGATATCGACGTTATCAACCCCAACCCCAGCGCGACCGATGATTTTAAGCAGCTTCCCGGCTTCAATCACCTCGGCAGTCACCTTGGTTCCTGAGCGAATCATCAGGGCATCGTAGTTCGGGATCACCTGAATCAGTTGTTCAGGGGTGAGGTCGGTTTGGACATCGACTTGGGCGACTTGCCCCAGCAGCTCGACACCAACGGGATCAATGGGATCAGAAACAAGAACCTTGGGCATGATGTAAGTCTGTAGTGTGTGTTCAGTAAGGCTGAGCTGACAAGGAGGCTAGAAAGACAGCAACCTTTTTCACGCCGCTAGCGATTTAGCTATAAGCAGCCATTGTACAGAATTGGGCGGTCTGCGTGAAGCATGACAGCCTCTCTATTATGCAGACTGATTGTGTCATGATGGCCCTATTGATTGTGCTGTGGCTTCAATTCGTGCACAACAAACGAGATAAGGAGTAGAGAGAATGGCCCAAGAATTTACAACCCGCTCTCGTACTGATCAAGATGGTTCGCTACACGTTGCATTGGACGTGATGACAGAACTCCCAGATGCTGACGTGCAGATTAAAGTCATTATTGAGCCATCTTCCCCGATGCAAGCCCCAAAAGCACGGCGCATCCCTGGGATTGATAAAGGACAATTAGTTATACCAAAAGATTTTAACGCCCCGTTGCCTGAAGAGATTCAACGAGCTTTTGGTTGAAGCCATTCTTAGACGCATCCCAGCTCACTCAGTATGAACAATTTTTCCGCTCCAGCGAAATTCACCTGGGGTCAATCCTTTCTGCTCAGCGAGCTTCGCGGCTAAAAGCTGCGGCCCTAGTATCTCTACGATGGGACTGAGGGCTTCATCAACCGCTGGTAACGGCAGATGAGCATGGGGTTTAGCCGATGAGATCGCATCTCCAATCGTCACTAATTGTCCCCCTCGTTCAGCAATGTCTATCGCTAGTCGCTGACTCAGTTCCAGGGTTTTTCCTGGTGTTGTGAAGACAATACAGCCCACCTGTGGCGATAGCAGCTCCATGGGGCCGTGGCGAAAGCGGCCGCCGGAGAAGCCTTCTGCCGGGAGCCGCACTGCTTCTTTAAGAATCAAGCCGCCGTTCAAGGCTGAGGTTAACGATGGTCCTCTACCAATGAGTGCAACATAGGTCGTATCTTGAAGCTGCTGGAAGGCTGGCTCAATCCAGGGCTGCCAATTTTCTAAGATCGTGGCGGTTGTGGTTGCGATCGCGTCCCCCCCCACATAATCTTCAGGCCGAAGCTCTCCGGCAATGGCCCGTCCTAGCCAGTGCAGCAACAGCAGCGTACTGGTATAAGTTTTGGTTGCTACCCCCACCTCTGCCCCGGCCTGGGTACAAAGCTGCACATTGCTATTGGTGGCTAAATGATTATTAGCTCCTGTGGTGACGCTAATGATAAAAGGCTGGGAGCCACTGGCCTGGACGCGCTCAATAATGCGCCCAATCTCAACACTGCTGCCAGACTGGGACACCACCACCAACAAGCAGCGCTTTTGCAAAAGCGAGTCGCTGTAGTGAATCAGCTCCGAGGCTTCAATATGAACGGCGGGGATGTCCTGCTGGTGGAGATAAAACCAAGTGGGATAGAGCGCATTATACGAAGCCCCCATGCCAGTAAGCACCACAGTCTGATAGTCTTTGCCTGCTTGCTGAATCTGCTGCCAGAGGTCGTGTTCTTTATAAGTTTGGAGTTGCGATCGCAACACCGCAGACTGCTCTAAAATATTCGCCAAATAACTCATCGCTGGACTCTATTTCTCAATCAGTATCCGTGAGACAGTCGTCGTGGCAAGATTCAGCGCAACGTTGCATTACCGCTGGGCGTCTCCCCTGCCTTTGCTGCGCTGCCGCAAACCGGCGCGGCCACTGTAGAACGAACCACTTGGGGAAGCAAGTCATTGGCGGAGATCCAACCCACCACAATCTTGTCAGGTCCGGTTACAGCCCCCTCTACTTGTTTCGGCACCCCCGGCGCTGGCCCCGTCGTTGATGAAGGGGATGGGGTAGTCAAGGGGGTTGGTTCTGGGTCCCGGCTTGATTCCTGGGCGGATAAATCCGCCGGGTCGGGTACTGTCTCCGCTCCAGCAGGGGCAGAAACTGGCGATGGACAAATGCGGACCTTAACCCATTGCAGATCGGCAAGCGATATTGCATCCGTTTCTGAACGCTGTGTTCCCAGGACCGCAATCAACTTCTTAGCCGGCAGCGATAGTTCTTCCGTCGCGTCACCTTGGTCTGGGGCGGGGGGCTGATCTTGAACCCAAATCTTCATCAAGACCGGAGCCGTCGCATCCGCTTGTTCACTGGGCTGAATTTCTAAGGATTGACCCGCCTTCAAATCGGCAAAAGACAGTCCAGGCGGTTCAGGCTTTGCTGAGGGAGGCGTTATCTCTGCCGTGGGTGTTGTAGACTGCTGACGCCAATAATAGGCCAAGCCCCCGAAGGCAAGCGCCCCCAATAAACCGGCTATTGCCCATCGCTTCCATCCCCCGGCCTTCGACTTTTGGGGCACATAATAGGTCTGTGTTGCGG